>JAGXOC010000003.1:0-2921 GCA_019894665.1 Candidatus Thorarchaeota archaeon | reverse complement strand
CAAGGTGAATCCTACGAGATTGTTATTGCTGGAGATCCGGAACAACCTGACACTCAGAAAATGCTTGACACCATTCGAGGACAGTACATCCCTAACAAAGTGATTCTCTTGAAGGGGACCAAACATCAGGCAGAAGAGATCTCTCGACTTGCGCCTTTTTCGAAGTTTCACGATAGTGTTGGTGGGAAAGCAACTGCACATGTTTGTATCAATTATAATTGCAAGCTGCCCACAACAGATACTCAGCAGTTGTTGAAGCTGTTAGGAATTGAGAGCACTTGAATTGTTTCTACTACTGAGATGGTTTCCGTCCCATCCACCAAATCACACCGATGATAAGAGCTGCCACACCGCCTCCTGCAAATGCGAGCACAGGACCGTAGACGGTGAGAAAGTCGTTAGGCCAGATCTCTGCAAGAGCATTGCCCGCATCTCGCCACGAGTTAGCTATTGTCAGAAGATCAGATGAGATTGAATCTATGGTGGTTTTGTAAGAAGCTAGTGTCGCATCAATATCTCCAGATGCGTTGAATGCTTCAGCCATCTCAAGAAATGTAGTTGCAACAAAACCAGTCATTTCCGTGAGGTTTCCAGGAAATATCAAAGTGGAGTTATCAGCTATGTTATCGAACGCAGGAAGTGCCTCTTCACCTGCAGCAATGAAAGCAGTGAGATCTATTTCAGGCATCAGAGCAGGGAGACTTTCTAGTGCCGTGCGATATGACAGATATTGAAGTGTGACCTGAGCTTCAAGACCCGCACCAATATAGAAGAGAAGAGATGCTTTGAAGTTGGTTTCATCAGCCACGCCATCGAACACGCTGAGAAATGACTTCAACCCTTCAACAGTGACGTCAGCACTCATCTGACGGAAACCTGCTTCTCCGAATTTTCCAACAAGTGCATTTGGACTGGATGGAGAATAGATTGAACCAACACCAAGCAGTTTGTCACGGACCATTGGACCTAGCTGGTTGTCCACTGGAGTAGAGGATGGAGTTCCGGGTAAGAACGTGTTTGAGATATAATATCTATTCGACCAAGCGTCAATTAGAGATGTGTAGAGGATTTTTGTGTAATTTCCTCGGCCATCATCAGGATATCCATAGTGCTCACCGAATGAACCAACACCAGGGTCAAGAAAGGTCGCCGAAGATTCTGTGTCATTATAACCGACAATGAGGATTCCATGACCACCGCCTGTGAGACCTTCTGCTCTCAGGAAATCATAATCGTAGGCGGGCAGATATGAAGGGTCGACACTTATGAGAAGTGGATATCCTTGGTCAATTGTGGTACGCATCAAGTTGAAGGCTTCAGATTGCCCATCAATGACTCCAACCTGTATGCCTTCACTCTCCCAAACCTGAACATTTTGTTCTAAAGCGGGGATATCATCACCCACATAGAGTGTATAGTTCACGCCATAGAGATCAGTCAGAAACTGTGTTGGTTCAACCTGAGTGTACAGCGCGCCAGGATACATTAGTAGAGTATCATCAAATCTGAAGTATGCAAATGAAAAACCGATAGTTGATGCAGCGAAGACATCATACATTGTTAGATCAACACCTGCATACTGCATTGCCATAGTGGTTGCAGCCCAAGCGCAGAATCCGTTTATCTCCTGCCAGACATACTCTTGCGGGGGAAGGAGTACTTCAGCAGAGACTGTGAATGGAGATTGACTGTCAACAATCGCAGCCGGCTCTTGTGCTGAAATCGGCACAACAAGAAGTACAATGAGGGTTAGTGCTGCAATGGGATATATCTTCACAGGTATCAACTCAGGTGGTTTGATAGCCTATGAAATCATAAGGATGTCGATGTGACAACACCTGTACAGAGCAAGAAGCCTTATTGTACGTCTATTGCGAGATGAATGAACATGAATCTCAGGTGACACGGATATGTCTTGGAAAGACAGAAGGAATGGTTTTCATCATTGGAACTTCAGGTAGATCAAGATATTATTGCTAGGGGATTTGGACTTTACCTCGCCTTAGAGAGATTATTCACGAACAAGTATTCTGATCATATTTTGAGAGGGGGAGAAGACCGGTATCTTGGCTACACTTCAATAAAGAAGCGACTGAAGTCTCGAAAACTAAAGCTGCTTGAAAAGATGATGTCAGACCACGGGATAAAAGAAGACTAAAACGGTCCATACTGCGACAGCACGGTTGCGAATTATCTGATCTAACCAAGGATCCTTATCGCTTGTAGCAAACAATCACAAGAGATATCTATGAGGAACCTATTACACCGCCAATTGAGGGGATAATACTGGAAACTCAGTCATATAACTCAGCACAGGCATGTTTTGCAATACTCTTTCTTAGCGTTGGAGTTGTGGTCGTTGGATATGCTTTAAATCTCTCAGCAGAGGCGGCGAGCTATAGTTTTGCTCCCGCAAGGTCGATTCTCTTGAGCACAGCAGCAGCGATGTACATGTTTGGAGTACCTGTGTTGCTCATTGGCGGCTGTCTCGCTCTGAATGTGTATATGCAACGAAACCCCAACAGTCGGATTGGAAGTCCTAGAATTCCTATTACACCGGAATACAAAAAGCTACTCCGAGCAGCAGAATCAGATAGTTTAGATGTGGTATGTCCTGACTGTGGATTCATCCTTGGACCTGAGCTAGGAAAGAGGAAACCTGATGGGTCTGTTGTCTGCGGGAGATGCTCCAAGAGTTTCATTCCCTGACCTTGACCTTAGAGCAATGTTTATGCGGTTGATGAGTAGAGAAGACTCGGAGCTCAGTTCTATTGAACTATCATCTGGTCTTAACTCGACGATGCAATCTCAATTGTTTCTACTGTCATGGCAGTGAAGAGACCGGACCAGATTCAGAAATTCAATATGCCATTGACGATCTTGCTACATTCTTGGACAAAGACGATGACATTCAACTCATG
>JAGXOC010000039.1 GCA_019894665.1 Candidatus Thorarchaeota archaeon | reverse complement strand
GTCCGGTTCTTCAGCCCCCGGATGGGCTGATATCTACCTAGATCTTCCAACCCTGACCCAAAGAGTAATCGATAATGCTTCCCAGTTTTTGTCAGTTGGTAATAATGCCTATGAGAAAGCTATGGCTGTTCAACTCTATTTCCAGAGCACATTCAACCTGACAATAGGTCAGTTCGCCAGACCCGGCGGTCAAGAAGTGACTGATTGGTTCCTCGAACGCGGTGGCGGTCTACCCATGGACTTTGCCACGGCATATTGTGCCTTCATGCGTTACCTCGGTGTTCCTGCTCGACTTGCGACGGGATATGCAATCGGTGATCGGGATCCAGTAGTGGACGCTCGAACACTCAAGGTCAGACACATGGCATTCTGGGCGGAAGTCTTCATTCCAATGTCCGGAGCTACTGAAGGAGAATGGATTCAAGTCATTCCTGCCATGCTGCCTGATGATATGGGCGGTGATGAAGATCCCACAAACACACCAATACCGAATGTCCAGCTCCTCGTGTGGCCCACTAATGGACTACCCTGGGAACAGATTGGAACTCCATTCAGTCTGAGCGCTGCAATCACCATAGATGGTGTTCCAGTGACAACTCCTGAGCTCATCGTCTTTAATGACGAAACTGACGCAGTTTTCATCGGTGCACAAACAATCGGACAACCACCTGATAGCCCCATAGCGAATGTCACACACACATTCCCCTCAGGTGCAACTGTAGATTATCACATTATTGCAGCCACATGGCAGACTTCAACACTCTCGATCACAAATCGCACCTCGGTCTTTGCCGTGGGAACTCCGGATCCTTATTCATACCCAACACCCCCCACTGGAGCTGATGGGTTCATCTTGAGCGAAACGACACAGCTCAATGTTAGTCAAGGTTTAGACACGTACGTTGCATACTGGGAGGATACCATCCATGTCTATGGTACAATGACAGTAGGTGGTGTTCCTGTCAATAGCTCGAATCATGATAACCGGAATATTGGAATCTACTGGGACAACTCATTCATGGGAAATGCATCCATTAGCGAGTTAGGCTATTATGAACTAGACATCTACGCTGATCCAATGGACCTTTCACGTATGACTGTTGGAAATCACGAAGTCTGGTCATGGTACCTGGGAGACTGGGATCCATTTGGCATTCCTCGTTTGAATGAAGCTCGTTCAAGTGACAACTCAACAATCACAGTCTGGGGTCGTGTGGGATTCGATTTGAATATCTTTCCAACTGACGTTACAGCTGGAGCAACAATTGACTATGATGGAGTTGCCTATCTTCTCAATGGTACAACTTTACCTTCAGGACAGCAAGTAGGAGTTTTTTTCCACTCTCAAGCTAATGCATCACGTGGTCTGAACAGCACTGGTGGCTTCACATGGAGCTATGTCATACCTGTCACACAGCCTGATGGTACTTATTTTGCATATGCAAACTGGAGTTCTCCGTGGCCTCTAATCGCGGGAAATTGGAGTTATAATGTTCCTGTCAATGTTGGTTCTAGTGGAACTAATCTCTGGGTTCAACAAGGTTGGGATCCTTTGTATGTGGGTGAGAACACCACAATCCTTGGATACTTGACCCATGTGTCTAACGGTACTGGTATTGGAGGTCGTTTGGTTGACATCTACTGGAACAATGGGTCTACCTTTCTACTAGGATCTGTACTAACAGCCCCTGATGGATACTTTGAGCTCAACTATACTGTACTGGTTTCTGACGAAGGGCTTGTTGAATACTGGGCATATTTCGCATCAATGGAACCAACACTTGCCGATTCAGAATCTTTGCCCCACCGATTCACAACTGTGAAGAAATTCGATGTTTCCCTTGATCCAATTTTCGTTACACCTGATCCTGTGTTCCTTCTTCAACCAGTTGATATCCAAGGGATCCTTGAGCTATCGGAATTTTCAGTCCCCCTGTCTGGTGAGTGGGTGGATTTCTGGTTGCAGAACAGTACGGGTATCTTCTATATTGGAAGTGACTTGACAAACTCCACTGGAGGTTATCTCTATCAGTATACAATTCCAATAGGACAGGCGACTGAAATTGTCTACATCTGGGCTAGTTACACTTCACCATACTTCAATGTTTACAGCAACGAATCTCTACACGAACCTCTTTTAGTTCAAGCCACAGGAACCCTGATTTCGATTCAGGAAGACTTCACATTCTACTATGTGAATGAAACCATCTTTCTCTTTGGCAATCTGCAATTCTCCAATGGAACTCCAATCCAGTTTGAAACAGTCTATATTCACTGGGTTAACTCCTCTGGGACCTATGTGTTCCCGAAAATCACTGATGCATTGGGAAATTATCAGATGTTCTACAACTGTACACCTACACAGGACCTTCCAGAACTGATAGACGTGCTTGTGAATTGGACTTCTTGGACTCCTATATACGATGACGCATTCAGTTCAGTTGCTCCTCAAATACAACTTCAGCGCTACGACCTTGAGATAACACTTACCGTACCCACACAACTCTATGTTGATCAATTAGATTTCGATATTCAAGGGATTTTATCATATGTTGGAGGAACTCCAATACTTGCTAATGAGATGGTCTATGTAGCCTTCTGGAACGGCACTGATTGGGTCCTCATTGATAACCCATTAACAAACTCTACAGGAGGGTTCCTCACACCTCTTGCCTTCCCCGACTACAGTGAACGTGACTATGACTTTTATGTCACCTACTCGAGTTCCGACCCTCTGCTCAATAATGTTGCTCCAATACCTTTCACAATCTCTCGCGTAAGATATCAGGTCAATCTCGATGTGACAATCAATCCTAATCCGGTCATGCAAAACGGGACTCTTACTGTCCATGTTCATGCTTATTTTGCACACAATGGAACTGATATTTCAGGTGCCACGGTATCCTTATTCTGGAACAATGGTACACTACCCCTCCCATGGTTAGGCGATGTAGTAACAGACGGGACTGGTCAGGTTGATTTGTTCTATTCGGGAATGGACTGGGACTTTGTCAGGACTGGTATTGAGGTCTATGGTATTTTTGGAGGTTCAGTCTTACTTGCATCAAACGAATCAGTCCATAACATCCTCACTCTAAATCAATGGCAGACCACATTTACCGGCGTCAATATGCCTGTGGTTCTATACCAAATTGGTGACACCATTGTTGTGACTGGAAATCTTGAATATGTGATTCCCAGTGCTCCCTACGGTGGTGTTACTGTCGAATTAACAATCCTCGGTATAACTCGAACTACCGATGTGACTGCCTCAGATGGTTCATTCACCCTGAGTTGGGATATTCCTGGAACCTTCCCTGTAGGATTGTATGATCCGTTTGTCGAATTCAACTCTCCATTCGCATGGATAGCTAGTGCCATAGTTGCCTTACCACAGATACAGGTCACGGCACCAGGATATCTGTGGCCTGTTTTCGATGTAACGCCTACCATTGTCTATCTTGATCAAGCACTGACCATAACAGGTAGAGTTACCTGGGACAATGGAACCCCCTATACATTCTCTCCTGTGGATATCTACTGGGGCGACTATTTTGGTACAAATGAGATCGTTGTCGACGACCTTATGACTGATGGTAGCGGTAACTTCGCGGTTATCTTTGATATTCCAGATGACCTTGGCCTTCTTACATATGTACAACATGTTTGGGCATACATTGACCCTCTTGGATATGCCACATTTGGTGAGTCTCCAATCATAGGAGTTACAATAGATATCTACCAGGCTGCCATCACAACAGCAGTGGACCTGGCAGTTGTCTACCTAGGAGATAGTATAAGATTCTCAGGGACCTTACAGTTCATCAATGGGACTCCGATGGTTGGATATGACATCCAGATTTGGTGGGGTGGTAACCATTTACTTACGATGTCTATCACTGATCCTGCCTTAGGTGCATTCAGCTATATTCACAATGTACCATATAGCAACGCAATCGGTATCCTGTCAGGATATGCTTTGTTTGAACCACCATCAATTGCTTGGGGTGCCCTTGATACACTTGAGTTCTTCAACGATATCACCGTCATTGTGCGCGTAGATGTGTTTATGGACTCTGAACCAGTTGACAATATTTACAGTCGTGGAGAAACGATTGTTATTACGGGTGATCTTCGTAATGATGCTGGAATCGATGCAGACGGTGTGATAGTAGAAGCACTGGTTGACGGAGGTTTCACAGGCATTACCGATGTATCCGCTGATGATGGTAGTTACTCTATTTCACTACTAATTCCTGATAATCAACCACGAGGCTCATACATTATCAGTGTGACAGTTACTTCGACTTACCATGAACTCAGGAACGGCCCAACAACATGGACTATTCTAGTCTTCATTGGTTCAGACGTTTTTGTTCAGACAAATCAACTCTCTCTAATGCCTGGAGAAACTTTCTCAGTAGATGTACAACTCTCTGATGATGATGGCTTTCCACTCCATGGAGAATGGGTTTCACTCTATCTTGGTGCCAGTTATCTTCTTGATGTTCAACTGACTGATGCAAGCGGAATGACATTCGGATTAGTAGTACCCCTTACTTGGAATGAAGGTGATGGACTCTTCAATGTCACAGCTGAGTTTGGTGGCGGGTCATTCATCAATCCTAGTAGTTTCGATTCAACTGACTCTATTCATGTATTCACAGACGTAGTGTTCTCATCTACTCCAAGTAGAGTTGACCCAGGTCAGCCGTTCATCATTGAGTGCACACTCCGAGATGGTGCAGACAATCCCGTTATGTTCCGTAGTGTGTGGCTGAATTTCAATGGTACAGACGTGTATCCCTATTTCGTAGACACAGACGGGCGATTTACACACAATGTGCCGTCACAGACAGATGGAACGACAATCGAGTTCAGCATCACCGTCATATCATTTGAAATTAGTAATATTCAATCTAATACATTCACAATCAATATACAAACAGGTGGTAATCCAATGCAAGGAACAGATTTACTAGTAGCAAGTATCTTGCTCGTAGGTGCAGTCATCGCAGTTCTGGCGTACCTGTACATTGTAAGAGGAATGTTCCGCAGTCCTGTTATTTCGAGAGGATTTGATATCCCGACCAAACTACGAAATATCAAAAAACTTGCAGATGCTGGAAAGTACGGTGCGTCTATCACTTTAGCCTACCGTACCTTCGAACAGATGTGCGGCACAAAGATGGGTTCCGAAAGGACTCACTCTGAAACCGCTCGCGAGTTTTTGGATCGGGTCCTAAAGACAATCTCACTCGATAGCATGACTGTTGAACAATTCGTACAGACATACGAAGAGGCTCGCTTCTCACATCATGAAATGACTCGTGAGAGGTATGAAGAAGCGGTTCGCATCTTTACTGACCTCTATCCCAGAATCGATTCAGCTGCCCCAGTAGAGTGAGATAAAGGAGATACAGAAATGGGCTGGAAAGAGACCTTTCAAGTCATCTTATTCCTCTTGGCATGGCTTCCAGTGGGTATTCTAGCTGGAAGTACATTAGTTGGAGCAGAGGCTACCTATAGCTATGACTTCTCTATATACAACGAGGATTATTCCGGTCTCAGCCAGTTCTCGAATAACATTGAAAGCAACGGTCGAGATGTGATGTCCATTCAAGCAAGCATGAGCGTCGCTTCGAGGTACAACGGGTCCTCAGTGATTGTTATCATGGGCCCCGTTCGAGACTTCAGTCTTGATGCCGTACTAGTCATCTTTACGCATTTGATGTCCGGCGGTGGCGTGCTCATAGCGGATGACTTCGGGTCGGCAAATACATCGCTAGGTCTGTTGAATTTGCTCCTGGCTCCGATGCTAGGCAACAGCACACTTTTGGCATTCCTAGATGGAGTTCTCCTCGATCTGGATTCCTATGACACTATGAAAGAGCCAAGGATGCCAATCATTAGAGACTTCAGAGCCGGCTCGGATGGTGGAGCACTAACAGCTGGAGTGACTGAACTTCATCTTAATTGGGCGTCTGCCATCAATCCCTTTTCCCTTCTAGGTCAAAGTGGCATTGCTTGGACGACACCGCGATCATGGTGTGAAACAAACATCACAGACGCTATACCCGACATTGACACTCCTTATGAGATATCGTTTGCTGGAAGTCTTCCTGTAGTAGGTGCAATTGATCTTTCTACTGCTGAGACCCCCAATGGTGGGCGACTGGTTGCAGTCAGCGATCCCAGCTTATTCAACAATGACATGTGGCGTAGATTTTCTGGAAATCGTCAGTTTGGTGACAATGTAATCGAATGGCTCTCACACGGCGATGTAAGCCAACCCATACTGTTCTGTGAACAGCTTCTTGAAATTCCATGGTATGCGAGTGAATTCTTCTTCGGACTATATCTGGGACGAGTTCTATGGCTCTCATCATTACCCATTTTATCAGCGCTCTATCCCCTCGTCACCACATTTGGTATCAGGAAATACTTACCAGACATAAAGAAGCCCGAGGTCAAGAGCGTTTCTGATGTCTTCTTACGAAGGGGACAGACGTATTTCAGCGAACGAATGACGTATTATCGAACTGAGGGCAACTATGCAAGAGTAGTCAAGATGTTATATCGCCGGTTACGGCGTGAACTACGAAGGACACAGCAGTGGAGTGAATACGATCCCAAGAAAATGTGGGAAACGATGCACTACAAGGACCCACAATTGAAAGAGAGTGAATTTTTCAGGACTATTGCGCGGATTGAGGAGATCTCCGGTAATCCGAGCACCAAGATAAAGGAGAATGAGATGATGGAGCTCTTCTTCTTCATGCGTAACATCCAATCACATATGATAGACTCAAGAAAGAGGTAGAATAAAATTGACAATAGAAGAAACGAACGACACTGTGGCCATTGATACCTCCGCGACCATGTCGATTGACGAGGTACATAAGCTCACGAGTGATATTATTCGAGAATGCAGCCGCATAATCGTTGGGAAAGAGGACATCTTACGAGATGTTCTAATCTCTTTCCTTTCAAACGGTCATGTTGTACTTGAAGGAGTACCTGGCATCGCTAAAACCTACATGGCTCGAACATTCGCGTCAATTCTTGGCTGTGCTTTCAAAAGAATACAGCTAACTGTGGACACACTTCCAGCTGACCTACTGGGGAGCAATGTGTTCAACCAGCGAACAGGAGAGTTCTGGTACCGCAAGGGTCCAGTATTTTCGAACCTTGTACTGGCTGACGAGATTAATAGGTGTCCTCCCAAATCACAGAGTGCATTACTTGAGGTAATGGAAGAACGACAGGTATCAATTGAGGGTGTGACTCGCAAACTCCCGAAACCATTTCTGATAATTGCTACTCAGAATCCGGTGGAGCAGGAGGGTACATATCCTCTGCCAGAAGCACAACTTGACAGATTCATGTTTCGTCTGATACTTGGCTATCCTACTGATGAGGATGAAGCTGAGATCATTCGTAGGAAGCATCTTGGTGAAGTAACTGATTTGAATGTTCTATCAGATCCTGCTGCAATGGTCAGAATGCAGAACACCTGTAAGACGGTATTCATTGAAGAAGATGTCATCAACTACATCCGCGATATCGTTGTTCGTACACGAAATGACCCACAAATCCTTCTTGGAGGTTCCCCAAGAGCATCACTGGTGCTCATGAACGCTTCAAAGTCACGTGCTGCAATGCTTGGCAGAGACTACGTCATCCCTGAGGATGTTCGTCGGCTCACAGTAC
Source organism: Candidatus Thorarchaeota archaeon (assembly GCA_019894665.1). GTDB lineage: Archaea > Asgardarchaeota > Thorarchaeia > Thorarchaeales > Thorarchaeaceae > SMTZ1-45. Next base: position 13,418 of record JAGXOC010000039.1, on the reverse strand, counting down.
AAGCTTTGAATCACAGACTCATCCTCAAACCTGAGGCCGAACTTGAAGGACTAACAGTGGAACGTGTAGTAACAAAGATTCTCGGCGAAGTTGATTGTCCGAAGTAGTTTCGCAAAAAAATTGTCTTAAGCTAGATGGAGAAGATACGAATTGATAACGCAGAGAGGCTTCGTGGTAGTGTTTGCAGGGGTTCTACTACTCACTAGTGGGTTCTCCTTTGTTAACTTCTACCTCGTCCTCCTAGGAGTCTATTGTGTGATTGGTTTAGTAGTCACGTTGCCTCTCTTTGCGATGACCGCCAATCTAGCAGGCATTGAAGTTGATCGTCAGATTGATAAAGTGAAACTATTTTCAGGCGATTTCTTACGGGTACGAGTCACAATTCGAAATGTATCAAGACGCCACTTCGATTTCATTGAGGTTCATGACCAATATCCAGAAACCTGGATTTTAGCGATTGGTGAGAACTTCATAGCATCCAGGATTGAACCCGGAAGCAGTATGATCTTCTCATACATTCTTCAAGCACGAATGCGTGGCCGCTATTTTCTGGGTCCAACTGAGGTCATCATGCGTGACAGGCTTGGTCTACACTATTACAAGAGAATCCTGAAAGAACAGACAGAGGTCCTTGTCTATCCAACTTGGAAAGATGTTCGTCGTTTGGATTCTTTTGCAAAGCAACGGCAGCTCGGTCTCATGTTTGGTGCCCATCGTACCAAGACAGTAGGAATGGGTACTGATTTCGCAGGTTTCAGAGAATATGTTCCCGGGGATGAATTCAGACTCATCGACTGGAAGGCGAGTGCCAAACGCGGCGATATGGTTGTCAAACAGTGGGAACAAGAGAAGAATGTCCAAATTATTTGTATGGTGGACACTAGTGGTAGCATGGGGAACGGTTACCCTGAAAACACGAAGCTTGAGTATGCAATACGTGCAGCAGTCCTCCTCACTCACATGGGCCTTGAGAGGAAAGACCTGGTTGGTACCTGTGTCTTTAGTGACATAGTAAATGGATATGTTCCTCCTGGTACCCGACCAAACCATATGTATGATGTTCTTGAAGTCCTGGCAATGGCTGAACCTAAAGGATGGAGTGACTACGAATCTGCTATTGCACATGTTGTAACTCAGAGCAAGAAACGCTCGTTCATCATCTGGCTGACCGATCTTGAAGAGAGCCCCGCACCGCTTCTCAATGCCATGAAGACCTTGGTGGCAAATGGTCACAAATCTATTGTAATCAGTCCATTCGGTCCTTGGTTTGAGGCACCAGTTGGTCAATTTGGACCAGTTGAGAAGGTCCTATCAGAGGCCGTGTCTGAAGAGCTATGGGAACGCAGGAACAAAATAGCCCGAGCCCTCTCTAGATTTGGAATAAATGTCATTAATGTAGGTCCAGAAGATTTCCTGCCTACCATCATCAAGACTTACGAACAAGCAAAGCAACGGGGGGTGGCGACATTTTGAAAGTTGTCACATGGATTCTTCGGATTGCATCCATTGCTACATTCGCTTACATGGCCTATCTCGTATATTCCATACTTAACCCCAATGACATATGGCATTGGGACGCACCATATTCATTCGTTGTGACGGTGTTCCGCCTACTGTCTTTGATAGTATTCTTCTTGGCAACGACAATGGTGAGTGGTCTAGCAAGCGCTTTTACTGGTGGCGTTTTACCAGAGAATGTGATCGTGGGTCTCTACAATACGCTTATTCTAAGGACCTGGTACATGCAGCCATATGGGGTCGCAGATCCCCTGACGAATATTCAACAAGTATGGGCATCATTCCAGATGAACCTGAGCAATGTTATACTGGCACTTTGGAATAACACCTTCTTGTTCCTATACTTCCTCTGTGCCGGAATAGGTATTGCACTGTTCCTGCAATCCCTCGTTAGAATGGATCACAAGTTTGTTGGTGGAGCATTCATCTCAATTCAAGCAATAGTGATTCTTGCAGCCTTTAGAGCCCTTATTGTTCCTGACATTGCTCCCTTTCCAGCTGATTTCATGGAGTTCCTTTTGACACAAGGCCAGATTCTTGCGCTCGTGTCCTTTGCTTATCTTGAAGTAAGTTATCAAATGATTTACAGCGCCTCGGTTGGTAAACCTGTCGAAGATCGAGAGGAGACCCTCAAGAAACAGCTGTTAGCATTGCGTCAAGCTACGAGGAAGCAAGACGCTATTGAACGTGGCGAGAAGGTAAGCACAACTGGTATGAGCCGTTCAACGGGTGCAACCGCATTTTCATTCCTTAGAGAGGCAATGGAACGGAAGGTATTAGGTAGTCAATCCGCGCTTGAGAGTTTGGATGCTGTTTCAGATGTCCGCCGCTTACAGATTTATGTTGACGACCTGCTTCTGAGTGACTCTAGAGCACGAGATGAGCTGACTGCCAAGGCTGCTGCTCCATCATCATCATACGTTATTGGTTCTACTATCACTGGCTCAGCAATACGGTTCCTTACAGTTGTTGCAGTATCGTTCATACTGATGAGCCCCAACGTTATTCGGATGATACTAAATCTTCCAATAGGCATAGAGAACAGCGTAGAGATGCTGCAGCCTGAGATTGTAGTGTTGTTCCTTGTTCCTATTGTTGGACTCTTTCCATTCACTGCAGCCGTCATTAGTTGGGTGTCAAGACGTGAAGTTGTTGAGAAAGAGAAACTCTCAGAGGAAGAGAAAGACGCAGCGAAGAAGCGAAAGAAGGATTTAGCCCAAAAAAGAAGAGAGACTGAGAAAGCTCGCAGAGCTCGTGCTAAAGTTCGGAAAGCACGGAAGGGTATTGAGTCAGAAGTGGACGAATGGGATAGGGCTCTTGAAGACACCTTCAAACGATAGGGTCCATAATCAAACAACACTCTACTTTCAGAACATGTCGACATACACAACTAGATGAATAGGAATACACTCAACATAACCCAAATTACCGTCACAACAGCTTCTCCCGCTACAACACCACTTAGAATCCTGCTTGTTTTGGTGTACCCTGCATCGATGATTTCAACCTGTTGGGGTAAATGATCGGTCAGCGGAGTTGGTTCCTGCACTTGTTTGGACCTATAGCTAATGTACCCACCTATGAGAATTGTGAAAGATGTAGCTGGTGGAATCAGTACTCCCACAACAAGGCTGATTGGACTAAGACCACGTTTGTTCAATTCTCGGCCAGCAAGGAATCCGCCTGCTCCCCAGACTATGAGATACGCGAACGCAATTAATGGATTATCAATCCCTAATTCACTTACTCCCGGCAATTCAAAATTACCAATTCCTTGTAGACTTAGCACGAGGAATCCAAAGAGCTGAGCTGCTGGACTCGGGAATTCAATCGTTCCAAAACCATATGTACTGAAAATCTGGAATGTGATCAAGGAACCAACAGTGGTGCCGAGCATCGTTCCAATGAATACCGCCTTCAAGATGTCTCTCCCACGGACCCCTGTCATTTTCCCGAGTTTGAGATGGACCAGTAATGCAATCGCAGCATCCTGAATTGCACCAAGCATCCCCATGAATGTGGTGATGGCTGAAAATGTGACCCTGAAGAAAAGAATGGCTGGAATGGCGATAATGTCTGAAATATATCCCGCAAGCATTCCTGTTTCACTTATCGCTCTAGCAGTGAAATAGGCTGAAACAAGTGTCAATGGTGTGCCAAATATGATCAAGAGCCAGTGAATCTCGAGAGCTTCTGTCGCACTCTGCATGAATGGTTTGATGAACCAGAATGCCACCACTCCCACAATCATGAATAACCCCAATGATACAAATGCGATCCACGGTGGTATCTGACCCCTCCTTGAACGCATGTATTCTCTGGGATTCTCTATGATTTCTCGAACCTCCTCTTTGAAGGTTTCAATTGAGATCAGCTCTTCTTTGACTCTCAAAATCCTAGCCAATTCGTCTGACTTGTGAGGTGTTTCAACCATTACCACTCCATCATCTTGCACCTTCATCTCATCTTGAACTTCTTCTGGAGTCAGATTCTTATCTTTAGAACCGACCACATCTCCAAGTATCACAGTGACAAAGAGACCAAGAGCTACATACAAAATCTCAGGTCTCTTCAGGTGTGACGCATAGAGAACCGATCCATCTGCTCCCTCAAGGAATATCCAAATCAGAATGGAGAGTACGCTCCCCATTGCCATAACAGCCGCTCGCTTCCATCCCACGAAGAATCCTATACCAGCAATCATGGGTGAGTTGCTTAGACCAATCCAGTCAGGAATTGCTCGAAGTGCAGGAGCAATACCGGCTAGAGCTCTTGGTATTGTACTTAATGCCGAACCGGAAACACCCTCAGCAACCTTTGTTGCTCCTACCCAGGCTCCTGAAGCTGCAAGTCCCACGCCCACAGCTTTTCTTGCCTCAGCATCGCTCCCGATTGAGTTTATATTTTCAGCTTGAGGTTGCACATGGGGCCATGGTTCACTCTCGAATCTGTTCCTAAATGGAGCAAGTAAGACTATTCCAAATACAGCGCTAATACCAGTTGTAAACATGATGAACATAAGAGTCATCATGGGATCGTAGGCTACATGACTAGTATTGAAGAGCGGATTTGCTAGATCAAAAATAGCTATTGCCGGATAGGTCAACAAGACACCAATTGCAACCATTGAGGAAGTATTGGCAATCGTCACTACTACCGCATTCTCCTCTCTCGTGTATCTCCCTTTCATGCCAAGAAAGATGGCTCCCAGCATCTCAGCTCCGACTAAAAACACAAGACCAATCTTCAGGGCGAGATAAATGCCCATGAAGGTCATTACTACACCCACAATGAGACCAGTTCCCATGGCTCGTTTGGTCAGGGGAAACTTGGGTTCAGCCCGAACAAATCCATAGAGGATAAGACCACCGATCGCCCATAGAACAATCACAGAGAAGAACCAAAAGAGAATGCTAAGGAACAAACAAGTGATAATCAATGCACTGATTGCAGCTAATTCAGATTTACCTGGTGGACGTTTGCTGAGGGACATGTAGAGCAGTATGACTTGGATGATTAATGCCATCCAGATGTCGAGATACAAGCCCCTGCCTTGAACAATGAGGAATAGTAGATAGAAGAGCCCTGCAGAGTAAACTCCCCCAAGTAATGCCTTTGTAGGATGAAGTTCTACTCTTATTGTCATCGCAACATAAATGGCAACCCCACCTAATGCAACTACCACCATGTCTGAAAAGATTCCAAAAAATACTGATAGCGGATAATAAGTAACTGCAAGAAGTATCATTATCCCAATTTCGTTCCTTTTGAGAGGGGGTCTAAATAATGAGATATAGAGGAGCGTTATTTCTACACCAAGTGTAATGATGACATCAAGATGTGCAAAACGACCTGTGAGCATTGCCAATGCGACCAGAGCAAGACCCACTATGTATGTGGCTCCTAGGAACATAGTCCGGTCTATTTTCATCACAGGTGTTGCCTCCGAGCAGTTGGTAATCTTTGATTCAATGTCTCGTGAAGAAATAATCTTTCTGAACCCACTATTTAACTGCCTATGTCACGAGCAAGAGCCTGTTTGTGAGCTCTGCGGCGTCTATGGTCACAATCAACACCGTCTTCTCTCTGGATTTATGACCTGCAACAAGGCTGATGTCCCCCGTGGAAATCTTCAGAATCTTTGATAATCTCTTCAACAATTCAGAATTGGCTTTTCCCTCTCTTGCAGGTCCTTTCAAGTTGATGTATATGGCCTCTGGAGAGACCTCAGCAATGAGCTTATTCTCCTTTGAATTTGGACGCACAATAACTCGAACTAATGTTCCTCTCGCGGTTTCCCAAATTGCTTTGACCATACGACTCTGATTGTGTCCATCCATAAGAGTCTGTTTGAACTTTCACAACCGGGGCCATCAAGGATTTGTTTATTTGGAGAGGCTGCATCGAGTTTCTATAGACCGTAGATTGTACGGGGTGAATTACAATGAGCGATCCTGTAATGGATGCATATACGCAAGCATACAACAGTTCAGGAAATATGGTCCAAGCCTTTGGAGTGATCTCCGAGTCCGGACAAGTCCTCTGGCAAAGTAATAATTGGGACTTGACTGCTGATGCAGCAAGCTTGATGTCCGCAGTGAAGTCTCGTGCAAGTAGCATTGTTCAGAATCAAGTGAAATATTCAACAATGCGTTCTACTCCAGAGAGCTTCGTTGCTCGAAACATTCAAGGGAGTGGAATTCTGATTCTTACCAAGATCGACGCTGCAAGCGACAGATGGGTTGTGGCATGGGCTGATGCTCAGGCCCAGCCAGATGGTGTCTATGTAGATATAGACCGTGCTGCAAGGACCCTTAAAGGTAAGATCTAGTATTTTCTGAGTGAGATTGTGTTAGGGGAAAACTTCATAGTTCTCCCCTCCCACATCACTGTAATTATGGTGGTTTTGGTTTGACTTTACTAATCGGACAAGAATGGAATTTACTCTTTACGAACAACCCTAAGATTCATGCATTCGCAGTGGCTAAAGATGGTGCAATCATCTGGCAGACCGAGAACTGGAACCTGGTTGAAGAGATTGACGGGATTCTAAAGGCCGCTGACAAAGATGCATCAAAGGTGTCCACTGGAGGAGTGACTTACAAACTTGTGACATCTTCCGATGATTCGTATATTGCAACTGCAGATGATGACAAAGGTCATCTCATTCTTGTACTAATCGATGAGAATAGCTGGGCTATTGCCTTCGCAGCACCCACAGCTGTTCCAGAACTCGCCGTCATCGACATCAAAAAGACTGCCATACAGCTCCGCGGACACATGTAAGACTGCTGTGTACACCTTCTACGATTGAAGATTAGTCCTCAGGGAAGAGAATAGCTCTGATTTTGAAGATCGCATCCATGTACTCTTTTGAACCAACAGAGTAGTAATCTAAGAGCATCTCGTACATTGAGAGAGTTTCTTTGTTGGCGATATCTAGATTGACCATCTCAGCTATCTTTGTTCTCCACTCATGCTGCATCTGAGCTCTCTTGATGCTCAGCTCAAGTAGCTCTTCGCGCTTCTCCTTAGAAACCTCAATATTGAAGGTCCTTAGCATTTTATCTGTGAAGCCTGAAAGCTTCTCCCGGATACGTTTCTCTTCAGTACCCCATGCACCTGTTGTTAACAAGAACCCTTTCGCGGTTCTACGATAATAGTCAGTACTGCGTTTGCCCTTGGTAATTGTACCATACTTGGTAACGTATCCATACTCGATTAGCTTAGGTAAATGGTGATACACCTGATTCTTGGTGATCTTTTCACCGTCATGACAACATTCTGGTGACAACTTGACAAGCTCTACAACTGATAATACATCACGCCTGACAATTTTCTGTCGGATGATTGTGTCACCAGTTTCCTCATCAACGGTTCTTGTAGTAAGAGTGTCCTCTACACCTTTACGCAAAGTCTGTAATATGTTGTAACGAACAAGCTCATCAAGAACCTCAGCCATTTCTTCATTCGTTACAAAAACAATCTCTCTCTGAGGCTCTTTACCCTCTTTTGTTAGAACAATTCCCTCGAGGTTGTCCGTGATTTCCGTTGTTAGATTGTCGTCGCCCATTTTAGTATTCACCAATGCATTTTCGATCCGTCGATTCGTCAAGTGACTCGGATATCCCGGGAATCGTCCGTCGTTATTTTTCTCACGGATTTTAGAATTTATAATCCGCTAGAAGCGTGTTAAACCTCTTCAGATTCATATTATCTTGGACAAACTAATTATTTAAGGCTGCTGGTGATGTCAACCATCCACAAAGAAAGAGTTTGTAATTCTAGAATTTACAGTCTATTCATATATAAATGGTATATCTAAGCAACAGGAATAACTATATTGGTTGGTGACACAAACCTTATATGCAAATTTGGTGTGTTTAGACCTAGTGATAAATAATGTATCGCATGAAACTGACAAACAGCAAACGAGAGAAGTTGGATAACAAGATTGCGAAGGTTTACACAACTGAAGCAATCGGCTACGCATACACGTACCGGAGGTAAAGTATCATGGCACTAGCTAAGACAACCAAGAGGAAGTTCAAGCCTAAGAAGCAAATCTCTACTGACGCTATCACCCATTCCTACACATACAGGTAGATCACAATGTCACGAGACAACAAGACCAGTGGCTCTGACCTGAGGAAAGGGAGCCGTCCAGTGAATGCTACAAAACAACGTGATGTAACCGTTGAAGAAGTGCTCATGTGGGAAGCCACCTGAGTGCTTCTATTCTTTTTACGACGATATAGTCGAATGATCTCTCGGTGTACTAACACCAAATCTGCATCTATTTCCTGAAGACAATTTGATAGAAGGTCTCGTTCATCACGTATGTGACTTCGACATCCTTTGCCTTGTCTGGGACATCTTCTAGAGGTGGTTTGGCTGCGAAGAGAGTGTTCGCTTTCATGATAGCTTTTCCCTCATCGGTCTCTCTCTTCTGAGGAGATACTCCCTCATCAACTACAATGATGAACCCTCCTGGTTTGGCAATCCTCAACAGCTCATTGAGTGCTCCTGGGATGTCCGAAAATGTGTTGATTCCTCCAGAGTGGAGAACGATATCGAAGAAATCCGGGAGATAAGGTATGTTGAACACGTTTGCATGTGTCAAGCTGACCGACAGTTTGTTCTTGGTAAATTTAGCGTTAGAAACCTTCAGCATACCTGTAGACAGATCCATCCCATGAAGGTTGAATCTCCCCATTTTGCCTTTGTACCGGTTATGCAGTGCCATGAAGTTGGCACCTGTTCCTACACTGACATCGATTATTCTCGCCGAGCCTTCGATGGGAATGAAATGAGAGAAATTCTCACGTTCTTTCATCATATTGACACTGAGCCACTCATCATACTCCTTCACAAGTTCGTCATAGTTCTCAGCCATCTCATCATAATCAGCAATCCACTTTGCATCCTCCTCAGTTATGGAGGGATGAACAAGGGAGGGGATGCCATTAGTTACAGTCCAGATGTGACCTTTCTCACAAACTATCTCTCCTTCTTCTATTTCTGAGAGGGGGGCATTACTTCCGTTGAGAGAGAGTTTCTTTCCGCACTTTGGACATTTCAGGGCTGCAAGATGAGGTTCTTTCACTATCTTCGTGCTCCAAATAGTAAATCTACGCATTGACTAAAGAATCAGTCGAACTGAATTTTCAACATCGTAGGATATGTTGACCTAATATTTGGACATTAAACTGCGTCGATGTCCTCTCCCTCAAGAATACGTTCGATATCGTATAATCTACTAATGATCGCCACGCCCTTATCGGTCAATGATAGATACACAGCGTTATTCTCTCCTCTGAGCTGATACACAATCTCGTCTTCGACAAGTCTGTCCCTTATCTCGATAAAATCTTCTTCCGCAGATATCTTTGTTTTCAAATCCTTCTCAAACCGATCTCCCCACATCAGTTCGAAAAGAACCGCTCGTACATCTGAACTACTCAAGAATTCCAACGACATGGCACCCACCATTGCTGTAGTTCGACATAATGAAGTATTCGCATTATATGATTTCAAGTGGCATTTCGTCAACTATCTCGGTCTTGTTGTTTCGGTTGGTGAACCAGAACAAGCCATAGGCTATGAAGGTCATGATTCCTGCATAAATCATAATTGGTGCATAACCAGGCAAAATCGTGTAAATCACTGCAGCTATAATGGGTCCTGCAATTCCTGAGAGTGCTATAATCGATGTAAGGAAACCTGCTGCTGTAGATCGCTCCTTGTTGTTTTCAGTCACAAACTTTAGGGATCCTACATAGAGAGTTGCCCAAGTAAATCCCAGCAAAAACTGTGTAGGCAATATTTCGATGATGTTCCTTGCCAATGGAAATCCGAAAAATGTAATTGCTGATGTTATCAGACCAATTGAGACAAGCCTCTTGCTTTCAAACCGGTCCGTTATCGTTGCCATGAACAAGACCTGTCCTAAGGCGTTAATGGCATTGACCAAACCAATTGAGAACAAATCTCCACCAAGATCGAATAGAAACAAAGGCCATAGTGCCCAGATAGCAGACGCACTGCTGTGACGAAGAAACATGGCCAAGTAGATGGAAGCATTTCGTTTGAATGTTTCAACAGGGAACCAAGGAACTTTCACTACTTCTCTTTGAACCAATGGCAGTGTTAGGGCTGATCCGAAAGCAATGACCAGAAATAGAGTTGACATGAGAAAAGCGAAGTAGATGTTGACGCCCGCTAAATAACCTGCAATGGGAGTACCAATTCCCCACCCCACTGCGCCCCAAGTAGCATATCGGCCCATCTTCATCTTGGACTCATAAGCATAAGCTGCTAGAGCGCCTGGATACATTCCAATACAGAACCCATTCAAAATACGGACAATGAATAGGGTTTCAAAATTCGTTGTGAATAGAAGGATTCCAAATGTGAGGGTGGATAGTAGTAGTCCTATCCTAATGACTATCCTCCGACCATAGATATCCCCGGCTCTTCCGAAGATGTATGAAGCGATGAATGAGGCAGTAGCATAACCTCCAACAAGGACAGTCACAAGAATCTCTGAGATAGCGAAATGTTCTCTTGCTAGGAGAGGAACATATGTGACGGCGGAAAACATGGCTGCTCCTGCCATTATTTGAATTGTTTCAGTCTTCAAGAAGGGGTCACTGCCGTTGCGGCATTGTGTCTGCCTTTTCAATAGTACTGTCTATCCGATATTAGAAAATGGTCGATTCCAGTACAAACCTTTTTTTCCTCTCAAACCAATAGCAACTCGAAAGAATGTCGGAAGTAAAAGAATGGTAGACTTCTCTCCTAGAGCCAAGTTCATAGCGATAACGGTAGACGAGTTATTTCTGATACCAATTGCCATGTGGATTGTGTATGTCTTCAGACCCGATTGGTTTGTACCAGCAACAATCCTACTGATAATCGGTGCTGCAATATTCGTTGCTGCAAAGTACTACCTCATTTACCCATCTCTTCTAGATACGCCTAGACCATTTTATGAGATACAAGGCATGAAAGGTGTAGTAATTGACGATGTCACACAAGTATCCGGGAAGATTAGAGTTGGAGCTGAGATCTGGGACGCTCGATGTGATGTTGGGGACATCAAATTAGGGACAAAGGTCGTTGTGAAGTCTCGTGAGAGCATGAAAGTTCGTGTAGAACCCTATGTTGACACAACTGCTAGGAACTAGATGCGAGTAGTTTCATCAGTAGATGTATAGTCATGTCTACGTCTAAGAGGCTTACAGTTTCAAAGCTTGAATGCGAATATCTACAAGGCACCGCTAAGACAGATACAACCTGACCCTGAGAAGCAAATTGAACGCCATCAGTTATGTACGAGTGGAAAACAGCCCGTTGAATAGGAATCTTCTCGCTCTCAGCAATCTTGATTATATTCTGAACAAAATCGTGTGAGTAATGCATTGCATTGTCCTTGATGACAACGATTGGTCCCTTTCCAAGAGCAATACCAGATTCTCCCGCAGTCCCGGGATAATCGTCCGCGAGTCCAATATCTAGCACAACAACCGCATCTACATCAAGATCCTTGGCCACTGCTGCTGCTCCCCTCGCTCCCAACTCCTCCATCACTGTGGATACAAAGGTAATAGTTGGTCGCTTGGCTTTTGGTACTTTAGAAAACTGTCCTAAAACTCTCAGCAGCACTACCAATCCGACTCTGTCATCCATTGATTTTCCTGATACATGCTGATTCAACAATCTCTCAACAGGTGCAGCATAGATAACAGGGTCTCCAATGTTGATGCCTAATTCTTGTATGTCCTCAATGTCCTTTGCCCCGATGTCTAAGAAGACCTCTTCATATGTGGGGATTCTGCCTTTCCCTTCAGGACCCGCTAGATGCGCTGTTTTTACACAGAATACACCTGGAATCAGGCCTTTCTCGGTCATAATCAAAACCCATTGACCCGGTAAGAGACGGAGGTCCGGCATGTGTCCCTGCGTGTTCCACTTGACCCGCAAGAAACCTCTCTCATCTATGCTACTTACGAGGAAACCAACTTCATCAGCGTGAGCCACGATTGCATAATGCTTGTCAATCCCTCCTTCTAGGGTTCCCACAACATTACCAATTCGATCTTGTGTGATGCTCCCACAATGTGCTTTGAAGTGTTCTTTGACAATATCTTGGACTAATGTCTCTCTCCCAACTGGCCCCGGAGTTGCAGACAGGGTCTTCAGGAGATCCAGTGTTTCTTCAGTCATACCGACTCACTATCTTTCTTCTTACGAAACTCACTCTTAAGGGTCCGCTTCTCATAATTTGAGATATTATCACGTAGATTCCAAGCACATGTGGACCAATGTTTAGTATTATTGTTAGTTTCCTTGCTATTCACCGCAATACTATGTTGCAATCTCTAATGAGAACGTCTGTGAGTCAGAAGGATTCAGTGTAGGTGAATTATCATATGCAGTGATGTAAAACTCTACAACATCTCCATCATTGATTGGCCCAAACGAACCTACCCACCTTCCGCCTGCAAGGCAAAGACAGGTGAAGAAATTCATATCCATCGTCTCCCAGTTTATCCCATCAGTCGTATAACTGAGTTGAACATTGGACACACCTGAAGTGTCAAGGGCATATGCTATGATCCTGATAGTATCTCCAACGACAGGATCTACAGGTAGGACGTCTAATTGATAGATTAGTGGTCCATCAACATCATCATAGATTGCCAAAATAATAACGGTTGAGAGTAGAACCATGAACAATGCACCAATGCAAATAAGCTTGGTCTGATTTTTCATATTCCAACACAAACCTTCGACGTGACCGGGACTCGAAATCTGAGGGTCTATTGAATATTCTTATTGGACTAGGAGTATACTTTCAGATATACCCTTCAGAATCTTAATTTGTTACAAAACGCATCTTTTTACCGTCTCAGAAATGTAATCTCCAGCGAATACCGATTCCCGAAACTTAAACAATCATGGTCATCAAGGTTCTTGACTGATGTTCGGTTCCTGCTTCTCAGCCAATCCCAAAGGATTTGCGGCAAGTCTTACATCCTCTCCACAGGCATTTAGTGTCCCCGGCAAACTGACGGTGACAGCAGAATGATTCGTAGACTTGGCTCTCGTCTTAGAATCCTACTACAGCACGTGATTCCTTTTCGAAGGATATAAGGACCTACAGGATAAGAAACAGTTTTCTGATACAACCTCCATTTAAGAAATGGCTTGGTCAGTCTATGTCTGTGGCATTTGTATAACCCTCAGAGTACCTGAGAATATATGGAATAACGCGCAATCAATTGTATGGCAATCACGGATATTCTGATCGGACTCTCCATCGGTCTGATCCTTGCAGCGTCTGTTTACCTGATTATGAAAATGCAACTGCGTCATAGGATTGCAATGGTGGAGAA
>JAGXOC010000399.1 GCA_019894665.1 Candidatus Thorarchaeota archaeon | reverse complement strand
GGGTAAATCCAGAGCAAGTAAGCTTTAGCCCACCCTCAGGAGAAAGCTTACCTGCAGGTTCAGTTATGATATATGGAACAAAGAATCTCTTACGTAAAGTGCCTGTAGAATTAGCGGTGGGAGTATTGTTGGAAGAAGAATATGCAATTCCAATATCTGGCCCTCCAACAGCTATAGAGGTTCAAACTGAGTATTCTGTTCGAGTAATACCTGGTGATGAAAAGAAAGGACAAGTAGTCAAGACAATACAGGCTATGCTCAAGAAACTTGTTCCAGAGGAACAATCTCACTTAGTCAGTCAAATTCCACAAGAAGACTTGATGCGTTGTCTTCCTGCGGGTGGTGGAAAAGTAGTAAACAAATCGTGATTCATTGTTAATATCATTTAGCACTCTACAGACACATTTAAAATCTGAGAGATAGCAGTGGAGCCTGAGAAGACACTCTACCAGTTGGTCAATGGAGTGTCGAATCAACTTCTTGCGATTGGAGGATGTTTCGTGTCTAATCCTACTCATTCAAT
>JAGXOC010000398.1 GCA_019894665.1 Candidatus Thorarchaeota archaeon | reverse complement strand
CGAATTAGCACAGGCTTTCAATGACTTCTATATGCAGTGCCCGGTTATTCAAGCGCCAGACAACCAACGCGAGTTTCGTTTACGTTTGGTTGCCGCCGCGCGACAGGTATTGGAGAATTTGCTAAATATCTTGGGGATTCCAGCTCCCCAGGTGATGTAACCTTTGCCCACAATCCTCACGGATTTGTGGGTATATTAAATATTTCATGAAATAGGAGAGAAATAGTAAATGACCGCAATACGTACTTTGATCATGGGAGCAGCAGGTCGAGATTTCCATAACTTCAATGTTTTCTACCGCGATAATACCGCTTATGACGTGGTCGCATTTACTGCTACCCAAATCCCGGATATCGAGGGCCGGGTATACCCGGCTGAGCTGGCTGGCTCACTATACCCAGCGGGGATTCCGATCTACGCAGAAAGTGATCTGACGCAGATAATATCAGAACAGCGCATTGATCAGGTTGTCTTTGCCTACAGCGATGTCCCCCATGAGTATGTGATGCACAAAGCTTCCACT
>JAGXOC010000397.1 GCA_019894665.1 Candidatus Thorarchaeota archaeon | reverse complement strand
ATCCACGCCTTGGCAGGTGTCAACGCCGCCCGACGGTGACGTCGAACTGAAGGTAACCACCAGAAGCCTTGAGAACGCCACAGAGCACTTCCTCCGCAACCTGTCGGCTCTACGTAAGCGACAAAGGTGTCGAGCCCCAACGTAGGCGATGCCGACGGTTTTACAGAACGCCACCCGAACCCTCTCCCACTAGGGCAAATGGCGCTGAGGGCGAGTGCGCGGGATGGAATAGGGATCAGACGCAGTCAGCCAATGCCAACCGACGTCACCCGGGCATGCGCCGGGGCTCACCGAGACGACGGAAGCAGTGCCGCCGCCCCTGGACCTGCGTGAGTTCTACTCGGGCAACACCTACCTCAGCATCATCTCGACCTCGCCGATCGGGTCGTCTGGGGTGGCAGCCTGCTAGAGCCGAGCGACCCGCTCCAGTCGATCGACTGAGACCTTCCGCAGCATCGTCCAGTTCCAGCATCACTCCAAAGTCCTTGCGGGTGGCCGCGACCATGTCACGGAGCCACTTCCGG
>JAGXOC010000396.1 GCA_019894665.1 Candidatus Thorarchaeota archaeon | reverse complement strand
GGTATTAGGAGAATGATAAAGGGCAGCACTATGGAATAAGCTAAGAATACAATTCCTAGCAGTTTGGCTTTTCTGATAGATAACTTACCACTTGATTTTACTGACTCCATCTCTTCCACTTTGGCAATCGTGATTTTGGTTTTAATATTTAGTATCTGATGAGGATGAGTTCCTAAGAAGTTGAATGCTAAAGAAGGAATGGTGGACCGGGCGAGATTCGAACCCATAATCTTCTCCATGTTGAGAAAAAGTATATCTCAATTCACGCCAATAATCCCTTGGTATGAGTTCTAGCAAGCACTATCCGAAAGAGGAAGAATACGGTTCCACAACTGGGAGATGCCAATGGCGTGGTAAGGAAGATACATCCTTTTGGGGAAGTTATTGCTCAAGAAAATGTGCTGCTCTCGGTTAGGGACAATCAAATGCATATTCATGTAACTCAATATCTTGCACTTTTATGTACAAAGAGAATCCTGTACATAAAAGTGCAAGATATTGAGTTACATGAATATGCATTTGAT
>JAGXOC010000395.1 GCA_019894665.1 Candidatus Thorarchaeota archaeon | reverse complement strand
GCTCTAGATATGGAAGATAAGGAGATTCTGCGTCAAGAAGAGATGATGAAGGCAGCTCCTGCATCTGCACCTTCTGGTGCTGCGGATGAAGCATTCACCGAGAATCTTGCTCAGATGAAGAGAAGCTCAAAGAAACTCTTCCGTGATGATGACGAAGAATAATCCTCAGATTCACGATTAAAGTAGAAAATGCCGTGCTGAGTATAGCACGGCTAACCTTATTTTTATGTAACACAAGAAAGTATATGTTCAAAATGCGCATTTTGGACCCATGTCTGGCAACATATCTCCACAAGTCTAAAATAGTCAACTGCGGGAGAAATGTTGTTAGTGCACAGTAGAAAACAGCGGGGATTCCGTACGTTGATTACACAAGAAAAACTCCAAAAAATCTTGGCGCGCCTTAAATCGCAAGAAGGTGTACGTGGAGTAGTTGTAACCAACATGGAGGGTCTTCCACTTAGCAGTGATCTAGACCCTGAAACAACCGAGAATGTCGCCGCAATCATTACCTCTCTCGTAGGT
>JAGXOC010000394.1 GCA_019894665.1 Candidatus Thorarchaeota archaeon | reverse complement strand
AGTACAGAGTCCGATGAATATGTAGAGATTACAAATCTTGGTGATACCTCGCAAGACTTAGAGGGATGGGTATTGAAGGACATATCTGAGGGATATCCCTCATTTACCTTCCCTTCTTATGTCTTAGCACCAGGGGACCAAATACGTGTTTACACAAACGAGATTCATTCCGAGTGGGGTGGCTTTAGTTTCGGGTATGGCAGCGCGATTTGGAATAATGGTGACCCCGATTGGGCTGCGCTATACAACGACCAAGGACAAGAAGTATCGAGGAAGAGCTACTAGAAGCTTTCAGACATATTTCATTTTAGATTCTTCTATTATTCCGGCTATATTAAGACAAGGACCGAGGGGATCGACCACCCCGGTCCTTGTCTCTTAATGTCCCACTATAACCATTTTGGGCAATAATCTATCAACAGTTAGGTTTGTTCAGGGTGAAAAATCAGCCGTGATTTTCAACTATTTTGGGCAATTTGAGCTATTCAATCTCAAGCGGACTTTTGTGGACAGTCATATTAAGCC
>JAGXOC010000393.1 GCA_019894665.1 Candidatus Thorarchaeota archaeon | reverse complement strand
GTCCTTGATGCCTAAAGTTATTTTTAGATCGCAACTTCGGAATATGGAGGCCAAGGGATATGTGTCAACATTGAGACTGCATGGCAAGAAAGCCTATCGGCGTCTTCTGATTGGCAAAGATATCGGGAAAGAACTTCATCCACAGGTCCCACTTGATGAAATGCGTCTGGCTTTAGGTAGTTTGAAAGCAAAACCCAAGTTTGGAAAGAAGATACGTTCCAAAGTCACAACTGATGTAGTTGAGGACTCTGATATTATTGGGCAGGAGATTCAACGTGCCTTAGAGAGTTGGATGCTCCGAGACTCAGGCAGAATAAGCAAAGGAGCTGTCCATGCTCATGTAGCAAACATGATGGCTGCTCTTCACGAGTCTGAGGAGGAGCTTTTCGAGTATGTGCGAATCGAGTTACCTGGACTACTGGTTGAGATAGGGCAAATTCTGAGAACCTATGGAACAGATTTTCTTCTTCTTACCTTACGTCTTACTGAACACAGAGTCAGAAAATACAAGTTTTGACGCTCAAA
>JAGXOC010000392.1 GCA_019894665.1 Candidatus Thorarchaeota archaeon | reverse complement strand
AGAAAGGGATGAAAATCTTCATCACTATGAAAAGAAATAAATGCCGTAAGTGCATTTGAAACATTCTTGAGCGGTCGTAGTCTAGCTTGGAAGGACATCAGCCTGCCAACCCACAAGGGCGGAACGCTGACGAGCCGGGTTCAAATCCCGGCGACCGCACCTCTTTGTGACCGGATATAATTTTGAAAGTTTATTTAATAGAGATAAAGTTCATAAAAGAGGTTTACTGCATTAGTTTGCGGTTAGTTGGATGTGCGGTTGTAGTCTAGCCTGGTAGGACACAGACATATCTGGTGTAAGCCTTCCAAGCCTGTAATCCCGGGTTCAAATCCCGGCGGCCGCACCACTTTAGAAACGAATACGTACTATTTTATACCTTTTCACCTTTCCCTTTTTTCTTTTTAGTAAATGGAATTTTTGGAGCACTAAATTATGAGTGAGCAGAAGATATCTTGTGAAGGCTGCGGCTCCAAATGGTCTTTTGTGGGTGTTGGCAGTCAGATAGTTGCTAGGCTTGTTGAATGTCC
>JAGXOC010000391.1 GCA_019894665.1 Candidatus Thorarchaeota archaeon | reverse complement strand
GGTAAGACCTAATTGTTCAACAAGGAAATACCTATTCAATTCAGGAGAGGGAACTATCACGACAGGTAAGTAGCACTTGAGAATAAACTCAAGATTTCTACTTTCGCGACTTTCCATCGCTCGAAGAACCATCGCAGCAGTAACATAATCTTCAGGAACAGCTTGTTCCATCGGTTGACCGCCTGCCAGCTGAAGCCTTATAGTGGCTGTAACTGGAACAATGAGGTTGCGGCGGTTCAAGTCCATAACAAGTTACCTTCATGTTGAACTCATGGGAACGCTTTTCATACTTTCTTATCTTTCCTCCTTTAAGCGCGTACTGAATATTGGTGTACAATAATGACAAGAAACACTCCTGAAATCCTCCCATATTGCCAACATTGTGGAAATTTCAAAGGAGTGGGACTCTGCAGGAATCCACACTGTGACAAAACGAGTCGATATTGGATCTCTACAAGATATGTCTAGCAAGTGTTTTGTCTGTTCAAAGGATGGAATTCACTCATGCTCTCGATGTGGTGCTACCT
>JAGXOC010000390.1 GCA_019894665.1 Candidatus Thorarchaeota archaeon | reverse complement strand
GTGCCCGGACTGACTGCGACAATGCGGCCTTCAAAGTCGTTCCTGAGACTTATGACTACCTGACCTCAGCTGCTGAGGATTGGGTAAGCGATGCGATCGTTCCTAGTGTAGTGCATGGAGCCGCTTCTTACGAGAGCTGGGCAACTGACTTCAAAGACACGATTTCCCTGTTCGTTGCCAGCGGCGATGTTGCTGGAACGCAGGAAGCCTTGCAGGGATTGTGTGTTGATGCAGGTGTGTGCAACTAATCTTATGATTTGTTTAGGCAGCCCCCCAATCAGGGGCTGCCTTATTCTTTAAAGGGGCAGACCAATGCGACATAGCAAAAAAGATCGAATCCTTTCTATAGCCCTTGTCTCTCCTTCAATCATCGCCATGTTCATCTTCATCTATGGTTTCATCGGTTTCACCGCGTATTCATCACTCTCTAATTGGAACAAAATGAAACCAGATTTTACATTTGTGGGATTGGCGAACTATACGCGACTATTTCAAAGCGAACGCTTCATCATTGACATGCGCAACAC
>JAGXOC010000038.1 GCA_019894665.1 Candidatus Thorarchaeota archaeon | reverse complement strand
CCTGATGACACTGCAGAGTTCACCTATTCGGGACCCTACAAGAACTGGCGAGCGCTATTCGATGGGAAGATTGACCCAATCAAAGGCATCATGGCTAGAAAGTTCAAACTAGACGGTGATATGGGTAAAGTTATGCGCTATACAAAGGCGGCCCTTGAGCTTGTGGCCACAACAAGACAAATTCCTACAAAGTTCCTCGATGAGTAGAGACTTAAATCGAAGGCTGTGAACATGTGGGGATATGGCTCTCATTCACACAGAACTCTGTGACATAGTTGGAATCAAACACCCCATACTTCAGGGAGGTATGGGACCTTACAAGACTGAAGCACTAGCAAGCGCAGTTGCAAATGCTGGTGCCCTTGGCATTATCAGTTGTATTGGAATGGCAGCCACGCTCATACCAGAGGCGGCGCCTCTTGATGCAGAGAGGTTGTTTGGGTCAGACCCGCCTGCAGTAATCCTTCAGAAATCAATTGAGGCTGTCACAAAACAGACCCGTTCATCGAGGGGAGTTTTTGGGGTGAACATACCAGTCGCCTCAGAGTTCATTCTGGCATCCAAGATGTTTGTCGAACAGACAATTGAGTCTTGTAAATCAGACTCAGACACTGAACGCGCGTTGAGAGTCGTTGTCACATCAGCAGGAAACCCAAAATCTTGGTCTGTGCTGAAAGATGAGGGATTCATCTGGGCGCACGTGGTCCCTTCTGTCTATCATGCAAAGAAAGCTGAACAAGCTGGTGCAGACGTGATTGTGGCATCAGGACATGAGGGAGGGGCTCATGTATCCTGGGACCCTGTACACTCAATGGTCCTGGTTCCAGAGGTAGCTAAGGCAGTCAAGACTCCGGTAGTGGGCGCGGGGGGTTTCTGTGATGGTGCAACACTGGCTGCAGCACTATGCATGGGGGCTGTTGGTATACAGATGGGTACTCGTTTCATTGCCACCACTGAGAGTGATTTCGAACCTATGTGGAAACAGGCAATCCTGGAGAGAGAGGAACGCCAGACTCTCGTAGGGCGAGGTCTCTTTGGTCCAATGAGATTTCTTCGTAACAAACGAGCTGAGGAGATTGTAGAACAGACTCTAGAGGACTTGCCAAACTTCTTCCTTGGTGAGCCGCTTGACTCGAATGAGAAAATCCTCGATCTTGAACGAACAGGGTTCAATGACCTCATGGATGCAAAAGAGGATACAGCGTTGATGTTTGGTGGAGAAGTTGTTGGTCGTATTCAAGACTTACCTTCTACAGCTGAGCTCATAGAAAGTATAGTCCGGGAGGCATCTGAGGTGCTTGAGAAAGTGCCAAATTTTGTGATTAGAGAATAAGAACCGCCTGTGCGAGGAAATAAAGGGGCCCGATTCCTCTGTATGATAGCGTTTAGTACTGTGAGGAGAGATTGGAAATGGTCTGGTGGTTCTATGTTCCAAACATTATTTTTGGTGAAGATGCTCTGAATGATCTTGAGCAGCTAAGTGGGAAGAAAGCCTTCATTGTAACGGATAAAGTGATCAATAGTCTTGGACTGGCCGAGAAGGTCTGTGCCATATTAACGAACAGACAATGGGAGGCTGCGATTTGGGATGACGTTGAGCCAGACCCGAAGGTCTCCACCGTCAAAGCGGCTGCAGCGGCAATCAAGGTGTTCGGAGCGGATTGGATCATTGCTGTTGGCGGGGGAAGCGTCATGGATACTGCCAAAGCCGCGTGGGTGCTCTATGAGAAACCGGATATCGAACTTCAGGCACTTACCCCATTCGATGAATTAGGGCTTCGGGCGAAAGCGAAACTCGTATGTATTCCAACTACAGCTGGAACTGGCTCAGAAGCAACCAAGGCCATCGTCATTCGCGATGATGAAACCGGCAGGAAATTCGCAACTATTAATCCTGAACTGACCCCGGATATTGCGATTCTCGATCCAGAATTTGTTGTAGGATTGCCAAAGGAACTCACTGCGTATACAGGCATGGATGCATTGACACATGCCATTGAAGGCTATACTTCAGTATGGAAGAATGATTTCTCAGATGGTAGTTCCCTCCAGGCAGTAAAGATGGTATTCGAATGGCTCCCGAAATCAGTTGAGAATCTCTCAGATCTTGAGGGTAGAGAGAAGATGCTTGTTGCTGCATGTCTAGCAGGAATGTCATTCGGAAACTCACAGGCCGCACTTGCGCATTCTCTAGGTCACAGCATGGGCTCTGTTTTGAGGACTCATCACGGCATGTCAGTAGGAATGGCTCTGCCCTATGCTGTGGAGTTCAATTGTATTGATAACGAGGATGTGGCTAAACAGTATTCAGAATTGGCAGGTATCATTGGGATATCGGGGAAGGATGACAAAGACACATCCATGAAGTTCGCAGGAGCAATCAGAGAGTTGATGACAAAGATTGGTAGTCCTCAGAGCTTTAAGGAAGCAGGCGTCAAGAAGAAAGACTTCACAGCAGGGCTTGAAAAGATGGTGGAGTTTGCGATGATGGACACCAGTCTGACCATGAATCCTCGCAATACTGACAGCGAAGAGCTTCGAAAGATCTACCAGTATATGTTTGATGGGAAAGTCATTGATTTCTAATGGGAGTGTAAAGATTTGAACGGCTATCGAGGGAAGATTCTGCGAGTTGACCTGAGTGCAGGGTCAACTTCTGTCACATCTATTGATGAGAAACTATTGAGAGGTTTTATCGGCGGTGCTGGATTAGGTGCGCGTCTGCTATACGATATGATTGGCGCAGACACAGACCCACTTAGTCCTGAGAACCCGCTCATCTATCTCACAGGTCCACTCTGTGGCACCATGGCACCAACAGGAAGCAAGTCGACATTCTGCTCCAGGTCGCCAAAGACAGGAATTCTTGGATACAGCACTGTTGGCGGCCATCTTGGAGCAGACCTGAAGTTTGCAGGTTATGATGGAATCATCTTTACTGGCGCTGCAAAAGAACCGTCGTATCTTCTCGTAGAGGACTCGGATGTTGAGATCAGGAACGCAAAACACCTGTGGGGAAAGAACACAGAGATAGTGTGGGAAGAGCTGAAGAAAGAGACGGGTCACAAGAATGCAGGAATTGCTAGGATTGGGTTGGCAGGAGAGAATCTTGTAAAATACGCCAGCATAATTGTAGATCATCATAGAGCAGCGGGACGAACAGGACAAGGCGCAGTCATGGGTTCCAAGAAGCTGAAAGCAATAGTAATCCACGGAACGGATCGAAAAGTCCCCGTAGCTGATGAGAAGGGTATGCAGGAATATGCCTCGGAACTGAATGAAGACAAGATAGAGGATCCAACATTTCGAATGTATTCAGACCTGGGCACAGCAGGGTTCACCGATATGGCCAGCATGATGTGGGGTTCGCTACCTGCAGGATACTACACAGTCGCTGATTTTGACACATACAATCTGAGTGGAACAACTGTTCGGGAAACAATTCTGACCGGCAAGTCAGCATGTTATAGGTGTCCTATCGCGTGTGGTAGAGTGATTGAGATTCCTAAGGGCAAATACAAGATGGAAAAGTATGCGGGTCCAGAGCTTGAAGTGACTGGAACTATGGGTTCACTGCTCCTTAACAACAATGTCGAGGCAGTAGCCTATGCAAACAAGATACTCAACCAGCTCGGGATTGACACAATATCCGGTGGGAATACTATCGCTTTTGCATACTATCTCTTCAAGGAGGGTAAGATAACAGCGGATGACCTAGATGGGATAACACCAGAGTGGGGAGAGGTCGAATCAGCAATAGCCCTAGCTGAGAAGATAGCCAAACGCCAGGGTATTGGAAACGTGATGGCAGAAGGATCTGTTGAGTTTGGAGAGAAGTTTGGCGTTCCTGAACTTGCAGTCCAAGTGAATGGGCTTGAGTTACCAATGCATGATCCACGAGGGTTCTCAGGACATGCCATTGGTTTTGCAACGTCACCCCGTGGTGCATGTCACATGAGTGCAGATATGTACAATATCCAGATGGGACAGCCCAATGAGGCGTTCAATATCGAGAGTGACGATAGATTTGCTAATGAAGCGGACTTGGTGGCTAGACTCCAAGACTTTCGAGCTTTGACTAACTCAGCCCTTTTGTGTAATTTTTATCCTGCCAACGGAGACGAACTCCTCAATCTTATACAACTGGCAACTGGATGGGATATTAGCATTGATGAGTTAGTGCAGACTGGAGAGCGAATTTTCACCATGATGCGACTACTCAACCTCAAACTTGGTTACGATTCAAAGAAAGAAGGGCTCCCCGATCTTGTGTTGAGACCTCTTGAAGGAGCTACTGAAGGACATGTACCTGACATAGAAGCACAGCTGAAGACATGGTATGAATACAGAGGGTGGGACAGGAAATCAGGAAAGCCACCCAAGGACAAACTTGAGCAGCTCGGTCTTGGGAATCTTACCTAAGTACTAGCCTCTTTAGGTTGGGAAGGTCTTCCACTATATCCTTCAGAAGTTTGTAGAGAATCTCGACATCAATGATCCTTAGTCTTTCATCAGGTGTATGAGCATTCTCCATCCTCGGACCAATTGACACCATCTGAATCCCAGGTATCTTTGACCCAATTATACCACACTCTAGACCAGCATGAATCGCTTCGACCTTGACCTCTCGCCCCGTTGTCTTCTCGAAATGCTTCCGCACAAAGGAAAGGAATGGACTCTTGGGTTCGGGATTCCATCCGGGATATGCGTCTTTCCTAGCGACATGCCATCCGCTCAGTTCAGCTAGATCCGCCACACTCTGTCTGAAGGACTCAAGCTCGGAATCAACACTACTTCTCGTGGAAAGAAGGACTGAGAACTCAGGACCGTCTGTCTTCACCACGGCGACATTGTTAGAGGTCTCCACGAGACCATCGACGTTGGAAGAGAAACGTAGAGGTCCATGTGGAATTATGTTGATTGATTGAATTATCTTCTTTGACTCCTCAATTGAAAATGCTGGTTCTGCAGAAGATTTCGTCCAAGTGATTTGGATGTCAGGTTCAAGTTCTTTGTAATAATCTGTGATTTCGGAACGAGTCATTTCCAGTAACTCTTCTGCCTTTCCAGCTTTCTCTGTTTCCACTGCAAATTTGGAGGTTGTTTCGCGAGTTATTGCGTTATGCTTGCTTCCTCCATTCCAGTTGCAAAGGTGCACATTCATTTCAGCCACTACGGAGGAGAGTATTCTCCCAACTAGTTTGTTGGAATTTGCTCGATGCTTGTCAATATCGACCCCTGAGTGTCCACCAAACAGACCGGAAACTATCAGGTCATAGAATGTAGTTTCTCCGGCGACATCTTGGAGATCAATCTTTTTGGTGAGGTCAGTATCACCTCCACCAGCCGAGCCGATTGTAATGACTCCTAAGCTCTCAGAGTCGATATTCACCAAGAGTTTACTCTCTATGCCCATCTTCTCAATGTCTAGAGCAAAAGCGCCAACAAGACCGGTCTCCTCATCCACGGTGATCAGAAGCTCTAGTGGACCATGTCTGACATCCGGGTCCAACAACAGAGCGAGACCAATTGAAGTACCAATGCCGTTGTCTGCTCCAAGTGTTGTACCATCGGCATCCACCCATTCACCATTATCCTGAATCCTGATGGGTATCGGATTGTTGTCAAAATCAAAGCCATCAGACCTGTCTGTCTCACAGACCATATCCATATGACCTTGAAGAAGCAGAGGTTGAGTAGACTCCATCCCCTTCGTAGGTCCCTTCTTGACAAGAATATTGCCAGTTTCATCCTCATTCACTTCGATCTCGATGCCTAGTGATTTCGCACGTTCTGGTATCCAGGTCTTCAGTTTCTCTCGAATCTTGCCTTCTTTCTTAGACTCTCGGGGGGTCTTTGTAAAGACGTCTTCAAATATCTCCCAAACAAGTTTTGGTTCCAAACTCTCGAAAACCATTAGAGAACCTCCGCGACCCCTGATGGCCCGATGGCCCACTATAAGGTTTTGTCAATGAACAAACAGACTTTTCACTCACCAAATCCATAGAGGATTCCTTCCTGTCTGAGGAGAAACGGTTGATGTGGTTTGATCCAACGATAACTGATGTTCTCAGAAATCTACTACCGGGATTAGGTGATTTCTTCTTACTCGTAACTCAACTGGGTGGTACGATATTCTATGTCGCCCTGTTATTGATAGTCTATTGGGCATTTAACAAGAGAGAGGCAATACTTGTCTCTTACATTCTCATTGCTGCAATGATCTCCAACTACTGGTTGAAAATGATGATTGCAAACGACAGACCGCCAGTGAGTAATTGGCATCCAGGTGCAGATGCTTCACATTACAGCACTCCTAGTGGCCATGCGCAGACCTCAGCAACTTTCTATGGATGGATCACTGCAAGAATCAAGACTTGGTGGATGGCGCTCATTGCGATTGTACTTACCCTTTTGATTGGTATTTCAAGGGTATACCTTGGTGTGCACTTCATCGAGGATGTTCTATTAGGTTGGGGAATCGGAATCATCACTGTTCTTCTGTTTGTCTATTTAGAGAAACCAGCAAGAGAGTATCTTTCAAGGTACAATACTGAGCACTTACTGCTTGTTTTGATGGTAATTGGATTCTTGATAACAATGATTTCCTCGCTTTTTCCACAACCACCCAATGATAATTTCGGTGCGTATGGGGGGTTGACCATGGGTTTTGCTCTAGGCCTCATTCTCGAGAGGAGGTTTGTGAACTTCTCGAATGAACCATATGAGGGACAGAAATGGCGCCTTGTGCTACGAGTGGTGATTGGTTTGATACTCGTCATTGGAGTGATGTTTGGACTTTCCGGAATACTTCCCACAGAGGAAATCTGGCTTCGCACGATCCGTTATTGCTTGGTTGCACTAACGGGCATCTTTGTCTGGCCAGCGATATTCAAGAAAGCAAACCTGTGAAACTGTTCTCGACAGATTCAATAATCAGGCCTCATAGGCAAATCAGGTGAGTTACGATGACAAAGGGAAAGAGTACACCATTATTATCATCAACCTATCCAATGCCACCCTACCATTACATCGATGCTAAACTGTTCTTAGCATTGTTCACGCCCACAGAGGAATCCCTGCAGGCTTTATTGCCAGCACCGCTACGACCCTCGCAGATGCCTCTTGCGGGTATAATGATTGGAGAAATGCCCTGCAAAGAAACTGGTACTTTCATGGAAGCAGGTCTGTTGGTTCAGTGTGTGTTTGACAATCCTGAAACCAAAGAAGAAGAGGTTGGAGTGTATTTTGCATACAATTATGCCAACACAGACGTTGCAATCACATCAGGACGTGAGATTTGGGGGTACCCGCGCAAGCTTGCAGACATCTCCTTGGACTGGAAGAAGGACACAATCACTGGGACAGTAGTGAGAGATGAAACTACAATTCTGAAAGCTACTTGCACAATGGAGGATGAGGGTGAGTGGATGGACAGCGGTCCCAATATCAACGCCAAGGTCATTCCGAGCCCATCAGGCGAGGGCTATGATTTAGCGGTTTTAACTGCGGCATACCTCAAATATACTGTAAAGGACGGTCGATCTGGGGAGGTCGAGTTCGAGGTTCAAAGTGGACCCAGGGATGATCTGAGTCCAGTCGTAATAGAGATGCCATTCATTGGAATGTACTTTGATACTGACATCTTGGTGCCACCCGCTAAGAAGATAGCTGACTTGAAGTTATAGGACTCATAGATAATCAGACGCTTCCTTCTCGGTCAGCTTAATCCCTGCACTCCGTGCATAGCGGCGAGAGAGACTTAGGCATATCAGTCCAAACGGAACCAAAGCAAGATAGGTGAATAATGGTCCTAAGAGTTGACCGAGCCCAAGAACCGCAGTAAGACCTGCAAAACCAAGCATATTCGGGAAGAGCTGAGCCCGAAGTATTGACCAACCGCGGATAGGCATCTGGACTGATGCTCCTCTCTGTCTCGTCACAATGCGTTCAGCTTTAAAATCGCCGCCCATAGCAGCAGCATTTGCTGCAATCCCCCCTGCTGCTTGGTTGATAAAGACAGCGGAGAGAATCACTGCTGGTACGTAGACCAATAGGCTCGGGGCTAATACTGAAACAAGAACAGAGGTCCCAACACTCACAACCAGTGCAAATGGAGCTGAGCTGTACACTTTCCCTATTACGTAGTCGTACATACTTAAAGGCGCAAGCTGGAGATTCATGAGATTCTTCCCTTCGTAAACGAGTTCATAGCCTGCAAAGCTGACCGCATATGAAACCACGAAGGGAACAGTAATCGCAATAACGATGAATGGTGTGAAGCCCATTAGAAGATCCCCACCCGCAAACATACCGAAAATAATGATTACGATAAACCTCAATGGACCTATGAGATATTGTGCGAGTACTCTACCTTCTCTACGAATGTTCGTGATATTATACCAGACCGACACGCTAACTGCAGTATTGAACTTGAACCCAGGGATTGTCTGTGGATCCCAAATATCATGAACAACTGGTGTCTTGGTCTTTGAGGTTCTCTTTGAACCACTTGCAAGCCATCCACTATAATGAGCAGTTTCGCTGACATATGCATTGAGATTCACAAGAACGATGGCGAGGGCACCGTATAGAAACGCAAGGAAGACATCATTGATGATAATCGGTTCCCCTACCAGAAATCCTAGGGATAAGGCGCTAGTTGCAGCACCTGGACTGATGCCAGATGTGAAACCAAGGGCTGCCAGTATATCGCCTAACCAGGGAAGAATATCTCCAAATCCGTCTGAAAGAAATATGAAGTAGTAATAGAGAGCACTTACGAGAACAGTCAATGATGTTCCAATGAACCAACCAGCCTGCTTGAGCCGTCGCCGTCCTGCAAGGATGCGTGAGAATAGAAGTCCAAGAAGCCCCCCTATGGAGACTCCTAGTGTCGAGAGAACAACCATCATCCCAAGAAATGTTGGTATTGAAAGGAATGCAAGTGGTGCGTTTGACACTATGCTCAATCCAATGAATATTGGTGTTCCAATCACAAGGAAGAATGCAGAACTGTAGAGAATCACTATGATGGTCTTCTCGAGGAATAGAGTACGAAGAGAGAGGGGCATTGTCATGAGGTACTCCATTCTTGATGAGTTACCCACGGTTGTAGCACTGATCATTATCGACCCGATGAAAGAGAACAAAAGAAGAATATTGAACAACGATGACCCTGTCCCAATGTTCTCTGTGAGTAGCGTATCGAGTATTTCCCACCCAATGCGAGGGACAACCCAGGCTAGTCCCAAGATGATAACTACTGCAAACAATACTGCTCCAATCGGGAGAAACAGTCTTCGCAGTGTACTCCTCTGTTCAGTTCTCTTTCCTTTCGCACCGGAAACTCTGAAACTTTGAGCCAGGTCCTGTCTGAGTAGGACCCAAAGGTCGTTGAGTGTCACTTTACGTCACCAAGATACTCAGCAATCTTTTGCATATCCGGGCCACCAGTCAGTGACAAGAATATCTCTTCAAGGGATTTCTCACCTTTTGCCTGTAGCCTGAGGTCAGCCATTGAACCCTCAGCGACCATCCTACCTTCGTTGATTATACCGATTCTATCACAGAGCTGTTCTGCAATCTCAAGAACGTGAGTGCTCATCAGAATCGTTGCACCTTTAGCACGTAGTCCATTGAGAATCTCCTTTACCGTTGCGGCACCTCGCGGATCGATACCAGCCTGAACCTCATCTAGAATCAGGACTTTCGGTTGATGTATTAAAGCAGCCACAAGGCTGGTCTTTCGAGACATTCCTTTCGAGTAGGTCTCTATGAGATCATCACTGGCATCTTTGATGTCCAGTAGAGTCAGAAGCTCGTCTAGTTCCTCCTCCCGCTCAGGACCTCGGGGGATACGCCAGATATCACTCACATAGTTAGCGTACTCCCAACCAGTCAAGCGTTGAGGTAGAACAGGCTCTTCCGGTACATATCCCATCATCCGTTTTGCTTCAACAATCTCATCTCTGATGTCAAAACCCATCACCTTTGCGGTTCCTTCTGTGGGTTTCAATAAACCAAGCAGCATTCTCATTGTGGTTGATTTTCCCGACCCGTTAGGGCCAAGCAACCCATAGATTTCACCTGGATTTACCTGAAATGAAAGGTTATCAACGGCTATGAACTCATTGAACATTTTCTTAAGACCGAGGACTTCAATCATCAGAATCACGATTTGTTTTGCTGGGGACCATTTATGCCTTCACATCCATGCGAAACCTCTATGTTTCCACTCTGTCATTGTTCCTGTTGCCAAACCATAATAAGCACGATTGGCAACGAACCACGCAACACCCTCGGTGGCTTGGAAATGAAGACGGTCGAAGAAACTCCCGGTGTGACTATTGAAGAAAAGAAAGAATCGCCTGAGTATGTCAGGACAAGCCTTGCTGCTGCGATGACAATGGGTAAGATACCCGGCAAGTTCTATCGAGATGCTAAACTTTACTGCATCAACCTTCTTTTGACCTATGATGAGGGTTGTCACGCTAAGTGCGCATACTGTGGTCTTTCGGGATCTCGCGAAGTAGATACTGACTGGGTAGATAGTAGCTTTATCCGAGTAGATTGGCCGGTATTTTCAATTGAAGAAATTAAGACTGCACTCACTGATGGGACATGTCCTCATGTTGAACGTACCTGTATCTCAATGATTACACTCGGCAACGCAAGAGAGGATTGTATCTCGGTTGTTTCACAATTAAAAGGCGTAATCCCAAGAATCTCAGTCCTCATCACTCCCACGATCATAAACAAGGACTGGTTGATCCGCGTTAAGGAAGCGGGTGCTGACAAAGTTGGTATTGCTGTAGATGCTGCGACAGAGGAGATATTCGATAAGGTGCGAGGCAAAGATGTCCAGGGACCACACAAATGGTCTAAGTATTGGCAGACCGTGGAAGAATCTGTCGAGGTCTTTGGTCCAGATAACACGGGCATACATCTAATCGTTGGTATTGGAGAAACCGAGAAAGAGATGCTCGAGACCATCCAAAGGGCACAGGACTTGGGAGCAAGAACACATTTGTTCTCTTTCTTCCCTGAAGAGGGCTCGGTCATGGAGGATCATCCTCAACCACCTCTTGGGGCGTACAGGAGAGTCCAACTTGCACGATATATCATCAACTACAATATTGGATCCTATCGCGATATGAAGTTCAATGAAATTGGTCAGCTGACTGATTTTGGGTTGACACCAGAAGAGTATGAGAGAGTTCTCAATATCGGGGAGGCTTTCATGACTTCGGGATGTAAAGGAGAAACAATAGACAATGCATGTAACCGTCCAATGGGCAATTGTACACCCTTCCAAGCATCTGTTGGACATTGGCGGAATTTCCCTATTAACCCCAATAAAGACGACATGAAGAAACTTCGGGAACAGCTGAATGATTATTCCCTTACCTATGAGGTGGATGAATCTTATCTTGACGACGATTGATAATCTGATTCAGGAATGCTTTGACTCGCCTGAAGAAGACCTGGAAGGTCTCTTTGAGAAGGCCTACAATACCTCTAGAGAACATTTCTCAGACAAAATGGCTTTCTATGCTCCGGGTTTGGTTCACTACGAAACCGAATTCCATAAAGCTACTGATCCCTATCGATTTCCGAGCATCTCTGTTACTGGCAAGGGATGTGCACTCAATTGCGAACATTGCAATGCAAATCTCCTTGATACAATGATTCCTGCCACAACACCTGATGCTCTATGGAATGTGTTTAACGATATCATAGAGAAGGGTGGGAGTGGTTGCTTGATCAGCGGAGGAGCTACACCAAAGGGAGACACTCCAATTATGGATTTCATTCCAACTATCAAGAAGGCAAAGGATGAGCTGGGTTTGGACATCGTTGTTCACACAGGTGTTGTCTATCCTGAAACTGCACAGGCTCTGGGTGAGGCTGGAATCGATGGAGCGATGCTGGACATCATAGGATCAGATGAAACGCTTCGTGAGATCTACCACCTAGACAAATCTGTGGATATCTTTGATGAATCGATGACACATTTAGAGGACTACGGAGTGCCCTACATGCCCCATGTCATAGCTGGTCTCCATTATGGGAAATTGATAGGAGAAGCGAAGGCAATCAAAATGATTGCTAAACATAAACCGAACTCGGTGGTCGTCGTAGCTTTCATGCCACTAGATCATACTCCAATGCACGACGTGACTCCAGCAAGTCCTATGGACATTGCCCGGGTCATCATAGCGACCCGACTAGCAATTCCAGACAAACCATTGATTCTGGGGTGTGCGAGACCTCTCGGGGCTCACAGAAGACTGACGGATAAACTCGCAATTGATGCAGGAGTAAATGGTATTGCATATCCTTCAGATGAGGGCTATGAATATGCAGAGGAGAAGGGATTCAAGCTATCCTTTGCGGATCAATGTTGTTCACTTATTGAGCGTGTACTATGAAACAGGGTGATCGATGATTTGAGTGACTGGAGACTGCTTGACACTGGTGTACTATCAGGCGCGGAAAACATGGCAATGGATGATGCAATCCTAGAATGTCGTGCGGAGAAGGGGACACCAAATACGCTAAGATTTCTGCAGTTCAAACCATCCACAGTTCTTGTGGGATATCATCAATCCGTGGAACAAGAGGTTCGACTTCCATTTTGTATTGACAACAACGTCGACATTAATCGTAGAATAACTGGTGGAGGCACAATACTCTTCACACCAACATGTCTTGGTTGGGAAATCTTTGCGGATAAGACAGCTCAAGGTGTGAATGAGTTAAGGAAAGACCTTGGTAAACTTGCTGAGCTAATTTGTAGCGGTACAGTTGCCGGTCTAAAGAAATTTGGAGTCGATGCGGAGTTCAGACCGAAGAATGACATAGAGGTGAACGGGAGGAAAATCTCTGGTACTGGAGGAACTGAACGAGTTGACTCCTTCATGTATCAAGGGACTCTCCTAATCGATTTCGATGTTGATTTGATGCTTCGTTCATTGAGGATTCCTGTTGAAAAACTAAAAGACAAGGAAATCGACAGTGTCAAAGAGCGAGTGACCTGTCTCAAATGGGAGCTTGGGTATGTTCCTCCACTAGATGAGATAAAAAAGGCACTCAAGGAAGGTTTTGAAGAGGTCCTCGGAATAGAACTCAAACCAGGTGGGCTCCTTCCGGTTGAAGAGTCGATGTATAGAGAGCGACTTACACACTTCAAGTCAGATGAATGGGTTCACATGGTCAGACGACCTGAGAACACCCAAGGGCAGGTCAGTGCTATGAGAAAGACACCTGGCGGACTAATCAGAGCATCACTAGCTTTGGATGTCCCAGGGAAATACATCATTAGTTCATTCATCACAGGTGACTTCCAAGTGTTCCCACAGAGAGCAATCATGGACCTTGAGGCACGTCTGAAGGATGCCCCGATCGATGCTGATGCAATTAGAAAGATTGTTCACGATTTCTTCTCTGAAACTGGAACGAGAGTCTTTGGTGTTGAACCAGAAGATTTTGTTAACCTCATTTTGGAGGCTGCGAAGAAAACTGCATTTGTTGAGTATGGAGTTTCATTAGAGGATTCTAATCATCTGATGACGGTGAACTTTATGCCTGATGAACTTGACAAGCAGACCTTCGACTATGTTCTACTGCCATATTGCGCAAAGTCGGTTGATTGTGATTATCGTTGGGTTGAAGGTTGTTCAATATGTGGAGATTGTTCTACGAGCGATGTTTATGAACAGGTTCAGAACCTCGGGGTTCCTGTCCGGACAGTTCAGAATTTTGAGCACTTGATGGAAACAATCAGTGAGTTCAAGGAGAAAGGAGCGCGAGGATACATTGGCTCTTGTTGTGAGGCATTCAAGAGCAAACATCATGATGACTTCGTTGAGACCGGTGTCCCAATGCTCCTTGTTGATGTCGATGATTCAACGTGCTATGATCTTGGCAAGGAACATGACGCGTATGCTGGAAGTTTCGAAGGCCAGACAGTTCTTAAGAACGACCTCTTTATGCACATCATTCAGACCATGTGGGACAGGAAACACCTGAAGGCTGAGATTGATGTCGAATAGGGATTTTGATGTCATTGTGATTGGTGGAGGACCAGCAGGTTCAGCAACAGCGATAAGCTTGGCATCCGAGGGAAAGGAAGTTCTCCTAGTCGAGAAGGGGTCTCGAAACCGATACAAACCATGTGGCGGAGTTCTACCATTAGTTGCACCAGAAATGGTCGAAGACATTGTTGGAGAATCAATCCCAGATGACGTCAGAGTAGATCCGGCTGAACTTGGGCTGTACTATGTTCCCCCGAGTGGGAGGGATAATAGTGGGAGGGTCAAGAACTACTCCATTCATAATATCGACCGGGCACAATTTGACCAGTGGCTACGGGATTTGGCCGAGAATGCTGGAGCTATAGTCAAACATGACTCACGTTGTATTGACATTGCGAAAACGGACAATTACAAGATTGTAATTGACTCGAGTGAAGAAAAAACGACTGCTCGTGCAGACTTCATAGTTGGTGCAGACGGTGTAAGATCCAGTGTTCGACAGAAGCTTTTTCCAGAAAAAGCAACTCCGATGATGATTGTTGAGCAGGAACATTGGGAACCCACAGGGGACTTCGAGGATTGTTTCTATGGTTTCTTCAGAGGAAACATCTCAATCTCGTATGCATACCTTATCCCTAAAGCGGATTCATTAATTATCGGACTCGGAGCTGTTCCTCACCAAGAACCGAATGTTGCCCAGTTATTGATAAGGCTTCGAGCTTGGCTAGAGAAGGAATTCTCCTTTGTGCCCAAACAGTTGCTCAAGAAAGAGGCGTGGTCAATACCGTTCGGATACTTCGTCCCTGGAGAAGGAAATGTGCTGCTTGTCGGTGATGCAGCAGGTCTCTGTAATCCTTTGTCAGGAGAAGGTATCAGGCTAGCAGTTGAGAGCGCAGAAGCAGCATCGTCCGCAATCCTTGCTGCAGATGGACAGAAAAATCCCATTGTAGACTACGCACGTGATATTCGCGGGCTCTCTGAAATGATTAAAGAACTGAACGAGTTTGTCAGAACTGTGGATGACAATGGTCGTGAGAAATTCGTTCGAGATGAACTCTCTCGTGGTGGGTGAGAAAATGAACGGAGGGTTCGAAGTACGAGCCCCGGGGCGCGTCTGTTTGTTTGGGGAGCATAGTGACTACTTGGGCTTAGATGTGATAGCGGCGTCTATAGATCTGGTAATTGAGATAGTCGCCAGTCCTAGAGAAGATAATGAGATTCACATTGAATATTGTGACCTGGGGGAACAGGATAGATTCTCCATAGATTCTGAAATCGAATATCGAAACAAGAGAGACTACATCCGAAGCTCATTCAACGTGATGCGTAGAAAGGGATTCTTCCCCACACAGGGATGGAATATACATGTAAGTGGGAACATCCCGATTGCCGCAGGATTGTCCAGTTCTTCAGCAATGACCGTCGGAGCAATAATGGCAATAGCAGAAATGGCTGGAAAGAAGTTATCGACTGAAGAGGTTGCATTAACAGCCTACGAAGCCGAGGTGGCAGAGTTTGGTGAGAGCGGAGGAACGATGGACCATTTCGCCTCAGCAGTTGGAGGAGTAATCCATATTGACATGGAGAGTATGAAGGTCACCAAACTTCCTGCAGAACTTGATTCAATTGTCATCGGTGACTCTGGTGAGAAAAAGAAGGATACTGTAGGAGACCTTCGATACATCAGAACTACTGTTGAGAGTGAATATGAAGCAATCAAGAGGAAGATCAGCACTTTTGACCACAGGAAGACTCCAGCAAATATGGTATACGAATTAACTCAAAGAAAACCTAGCAAAGAGAGGCGGATGGCTGAGGCCACATTGCGGAATAGAGACCTAACAAATCAGGCAATTGAATTACTTAGGGATATTAAACCAGATTCCTATGTGTTGGGAGAGATGCTTGAGGAGCACCATGAGATTCTGAGAGATGATTTCAACCGGTCAACACCAAAGATCGAGAAAATGATTCAGGCTGCAATGGGAGCAGGTGCGGTTGGTTGTAAAATTAATGGAAGTGGCGGGGGCGGATCTATGATGGCATATGCCTCAGGTTGGGAGAGAGAAGTAGCGTCGGCTATTCAATTAGCTGGAGGAACTGCATATATCGTGAAGGTAAGCAGAGGCGCCTCCCTCACGAAGGTAAAAGACTAATCTAGTTACTCTCAGCAAGTTCTTTCATCCGAGCCTCAACAATCTCAAGAACTTCTTCCTTCAACTTACCACCGTCAGAAAGAATCTTTTCTACTGTCTTTGCGGTGTTATTGACATATGATTTGTCAGTGATATTGCCGAGATTGATTCTTACATTGAGAGCAGCGCCTTCAATTGCAGCCATCAGTGCGAGTGCAGCAACTCCTGCATCAGTGATGGTATTGATGTTGCCTTTTTGTGCTGCCACTTTTGCATGTGTCATTGCATCAAAAGAATGTTGCATAGTGCTCAATGGTACATTTGCAGCTTCAATGGTCGCCTTCTGAGTAGCTTCTTCCTTCTTCTTCTTTTCAGCGGCGGTCTCTTCTGGCATCTTGAATGTCTCCATCACTACATCAAATGCACTGGAATCAGTTTCGACGTTGTCCATCAGGACACCCCTATGAAGCTCACATGCATGTCGGTGTTCAATCATCTCTTCCTTGATTCCAGCGAATTTTCGTCCGGACACTGAGAGTCCAGTCACCATGCAAACCAGACCGGCTCCAAATGAGCCAAGAGCAGCAGCAACACTACCTCCACCAGGAGTTGCACGTGCACGGCGAACTTGGTTTCCAAACTCGATCATCGACATCTCTGTGAAGGTCTTCTTTGTGGGGTCGGATCCGCCTCCAAGATAATAGAGGTCGAGAATCATTGCTTCGTCTAACTTCTCAGGTTGGATGTAATATCTGAGAGCATCCAGTAGTGCAAACAGGGGCACCATTCCTACAATCTCTGTCTCAATAACAGTGGCTCCGAATCTACGTGCCTCGTTACGAACAACCTCAAGCACTTGGTGAATCTTAGTACGTCGGGGATGGGTCAGGTTTAGAGAGACCTGTACACAGTTCTTGGCTGGAAGGTCTAGACCAATCCCTTGAACATTGACAAAACCCCCCGTGGTTCCGCGTACTGCATCTGCACAGACCTTTGCTACATTAAGATCAGTTGTGTTCAGGTTGAAGTTAATTGCTATCAGAAAGTTACGAGCACCAGTGGCTGTAGCACCGGCTGTGGGATGTATCTTGTTTGGTCCATAGTCAGGCTCTTTCTCAGGATTGGTTCCAATCTCGTTTTTGAGTGCTTCAAATTCACCCTCTCGAATGTTTGGCAAGTCGACCCTATCGGGACGTGTTGCAGACTTGGAATAGAGGTACACGGGAACATTGCTCTTCTTTGAGAACTCTTCAGCGAACTCCTTTGAGAGCTCGATACATTCCCCTATTGTTGTGCCATGGAGCGGAATGAAGGGTACTACGTCAACTGCACCCATTCTCGGATGTGCCCCTTCATGTTTGGTCAAGTCTATCTTCTCAACAGCGAGTTCTGCAGCCTTGAGCGCGGCATTCTTCACCTGTTGAGGTTCACCAATGAATGTGAAGACTGAACGGTTATGGTCTGGGTCGAATTCAATATCGAGAAGACGGACCCCCTCAACACTCTTGATGGCCTCTGATAGGGCATCTATGACCTTCTTGTCCCTTCCTTCTGAGAAGTTAGGCACGCACTCAACTACTTTCACAAGATTCACCGATGCCCGCTCGGAACGCCAGTCTACAAAAGCGTTTGGGAACAAGCCCTCAATCCTAAATCTGAGCAATATATGCATCTAGTACATTCTTCAGGAGCATGGCAATTGTCATTGGTCCCACACCACCAGGAACTGGAGTGACGCACAGAGCTTTCTGCTTTACATTCTCAAAATCAACATCACCATGAGGTGTGGCCACATCAATCACTACTGAACCCTCCTTGACCATGTCCTCAGTGATGAAGAACGGATCCTCATCACTAGTGCGTCTACCTATGGCTGAAACCAGAACATCAGCCTGTCTTGTGAACGATGGCAGGTCCTTGGTTCGAGAGTGACACACTGTGACCGTGGCATTGCGATTGAGAAGAAGCATGATGAGAGGTTTGCCAACAATGTTAGACCTGTTGATTACGACCGCTTGTTTTCCAGATAGGTCATCCCACCCGATACGGTCTAGCATTGTGACTATTCCATGTGGTGTGGCTGCACTCAGGTCCTCCTCTCCGTAGAATAGGCGGTACACATTGGCTGGTGAGAATCCGTCGACATCCTTCAATGGGTCAATTGCACTGATGATGGTCTTCTCGTCGATTTGTTTTGGGAGAGGCAGTTGGATAAGAATTCCATGCACGGTCTTGTCTTCATTGAGTTTGTTGATCAACTCAAGTAGTTCGTCCTGACTCATACTATCTGGGAGGTCATGATGTTCTGAGAGTATTCCAGCCTTGTTTGATGCCTTGTGTTTCATTCTAACATACATCTGAGAGCCTTCGTCCTCACCAACAATGATAGTGACCAGTTTTGGCGAAACCCCGTGCTTCTCAACTAGTTTCTCAACCTCGAGTTTGACTTCTTTCCTGAGCCGATTTGAGAGTCTACGTCCCTTGAGTACATGGTCTTCACAGATTGGTTTTGGCGCTTCTTCAGACATCGAGTTCACCTATTCAGAATACTCCGGTGATGTTGCCTTCCTCATCGACATCCATTCCAAGAGCTGCAGGTTCTTCTGGGAGACCTGGCATCAGACTGATATCACCCATGTAGATGACAATGAATCCAGCACCATTGCTCACATCTGCCCCATTGACCTCTACGTCGAATCCAGTGGGGCGACCTCTCATA
The DNA here is from genome assembly GCA_019894665.1 of Candidatus Thorarchaeota archaeon. Taxonomy (GTDB): domain Archaea; phylum Asgardarchaeota; class Thorarchaeia; order Thorarchaeales; family Thorarchaeaceae; genus SMTZ1-45. The sequence continues at coordinate 2,241 of JAGXOC010000038.1, read as the reverse complement.
CTCCTTGAATCAGAGAGGCTGAATTGAGTCTTAGCAATGCAGATTGGGAGTTTCCCATATCCTCGTTTTTCAAGAGACCGTATTCTTCCACGAGCACCAGTGGTGTAGTCCACACCATCAGCGCCATAGATCTGCTGGGCAACTTTCAGTATCTTTGTCTTAATCGGGTCCTCCAAGTCATACGTATAGTTGATTCCCTTGGTGGTTCGACTCTCGATTGCCTGAATCACGGCCTCAACAACTGCTTTTCCACCTTCGCCACCCCTGACAAAGACTTCTGACACTTCCATTTTCCAATCCTTCGCTTCACAGAATTTACGGAGTTGGTCAATATCCTCTTCTGTGTCATCGGGGAATCTGTTGAGTGCCACAACGGCGGGAACACCAAAATTGTTTACATTCTCCATGTGTTTCTCCAGATTCGGAAACCCTTTCTCGAGGTCATCTTTTCCATGATGTTTGAGAGCACGAATTGTAGTAATGACAACACACGCATCAACATCAAAATGCCCGGCGCGCGTCGCAATATTGAAGAACTTCTCGGCGCCGAGATCTGCTCCAAATCCAGCCTCAATCACAACATAGTCGAATAATCGTAATGCGATATCAGTTGCAATGATGGAACTTGTACCATGAGCTATGTTGGCAAACGGTCCTGTATGAATTATCGCAGGAGTTCCTTCTAGGGTCTGGACAAGGTTGGGTTTGAGCGCATCTCTAAGAATTACTGCCATGGCCTTGTCAGCCCCTATGTCGCTAGCGAACATTTCTTTCAGTTGCTCTGACCTTCCAACGAGGATTTTACCAAGACGTGTCTTTAGATCGGTGTAGTCCATAGAGAGACCAAGGATTGCCATGACCTCCGATGCTGAAGTTATGACAAAGCTGTCCTCTCTTGGAAACCCATCAAATCGACCACCCAATCCCACGATTGTCTTTCTCAGGGCTCGATCGTTCATATCGACATTTCGCGGCCAGTACGTTCTTCGTATATCCAACTCCGGTTGTTTATCGTGGTGTATGTAATTATCAATCATTGCCGAGAGAAGATTACCTGCAGCGGATACAGCTGGAAAATCGCCTGTGAACATGAGGTTAATTTGTTCGAAAGGTACGACTCTAGACTTGCCTCCGCCTGCGGCCCCACCTTTTACTCCGAAAACTGGACCTAAGGACGGTTGTCTGAGCGTAACAACCGCGTTGTGTCCCAATGCATTGAAAGCCATCGAAAAGCCAATTGAGTTGGTTGTCTTGCCCTCCCCTGCAGGAGTGGGATTTGTTGCTGTCACAAGTATGAGTTTTCCTTTCCTTTCACCAAGCTTCTTTCTAATGTTCAGGTTGATTTTAGCCATGTGCTTTCCATACACTTCCAAGAATGCCTCGTCAATTCCAGCGTCTTTTGCAACTTCGGTTATCGGTTTCATTTTGTCCGCAACGCTCCCATCGATTTACAAACAAACTACCCGATATATCACACACTGATAAACAAAGCTTTCTGGCAACCCACCTATTGCTTTGATTAACACACTTAATTGACTTTAAGCGAGGAATTGAACCATGAAGTCACGAGGCCGAGCCATTCTAGTTATGGCGATAATCCTTGTTTCGGCGGTTTTCTTGACAAATCCAGCCACTGCACAAACAGAAATACCAGTTGCTGTCTGGCCAACCGACGGATGGGCGACATCAACTCCAGAAGAGCAAGGAATGAATTCTTCAGATCTTGAAGACGTCTACGACCACGTCAGAGATTCGGGGGCATCTATTCGCAGCCTTCTTGTTGTGCGACACGGGTATCTCGTTGCAGAGGAATACTTCACACCACCACTTTACGATGTCGACAACACACACATCCTTTTCTCAGTGACAAAGAGTGTTGTTTCGTGTTTGATAGGAATAGCCATCGATCAGGGTTTCATCGATAATACAAGTCAGCTACTTCTTGACTTCTTTCCAGACCGGACTATCGGTAACCTGAGTGCTTGGAAAGAAGCAATCACTCTTGAAGATGTATTGATGATGAGAACAGGATTTCAGTGGGATGAGGACAACTATGATGTCTACAATGATTTCTTCGCAATGAGAGATTCAGATGATTGGGCTCAGTATGTCCTCGACCGTCCTATGGCTTATGAACCAGGTTCAACCTTCTATTACAACAGTGGCAACTCACATTTACTAGCCACGATAATAAATGCGACCACAGGAATGACTCCACTCGCTTATGCAGATCAATACATG
>JAGXOC010000389.1 GCA_019894665.1 Candidatus Thorarchaeota archaeon | reverse complement strand
GGTAAGATTGACTGGGAAGCGCTGTTGAACACCTTGAAGAAAAATGGGAGGTTGGTCCTTCTCGGCTTCCCAGACGTGGCGCTCAATTCGACTAACCTCGTGGCACGCCAACTGTCAATCACCGGTTCCTTTCTCGGCAATCGGGCCACAATGCGGGAGATGCTCTCGTTCGCACAGGCGCACGGCATCGTGCCCAAGGTGGAGTTGATACCCATGACAGAGGTAAACGAAGCGATTCGGAGGGTGAAGGAGAACAAGGCACGCTACCGAATCGTCTTATTCAACGACACCGCCGATACGGGAGCCTAGGAATGCGAGATATTCGGACCTGAATATCTGCCGTACAGGCAAGAGAAACAGCTGTAGTTTCTAAGTTAATTTGAGAGAGGTTCATCCTCTCTCACTCACTTTCTTTCCTTATGGTCCAGTCTTTGGTGACCGTCAAGAAGCCTTTTGTATTCAACCAACCAGGTATATCAGATTTAGAGGTGATTTTTCAGTCCTCTAATGGAAGTCTTACAATGGGTTC
>JAGXOC010000388.1 GCA_019894665.1 Candidatus Thorarchaeota archaeon | reverse complement strand
ACTACACAACACCTGTGAAAGAAACTGTGTCTGTGATGGATGATCTCATCAAGAGAGGAGATGTCCTTCATTGGGGAACCTCAGTCTGGACAGCAGCACAGCTTGAACGCGCAAATGCAGCTGCAAAGGAGATGGGAGCACACACACCTGCTGTGGAACAACCACTGTACAATATGCTCTCAAGACATATTGAATTGGAGGTTTTACCAGTGGGAAAGACTCATGGTATGGGCTTTACGGTCTTCAGTCCTTTGGCTCAAGGCGTCCTCACTGGAAAATACAATGATGGAGTACCAGAGGGTAGCCGAGGTGCAACTTCAACATTAGTAAATCGATATCTCACTGAGGAAAACCTTGCAAAGGTTCGAAAACTAAGTGAGATTGCATCATCACTCGAAATCACAACAGGTCAGCTAGCACTTGCTTGGATTCTGAGGCGTCCCGAGATTTCATCAGCAATCGTAGGTGCGACCAAAACAGATCATGTTATTGATAATGTAAAAGCATCAGACATGACTCTCTCAAAAGA
>JAGXOC010000387.1 GCA_019894665.1 Candidatus Thorarchaeota archaeon | reverse complement strand
CCTTGGGAAACCTTCACAGAAAAATGCTTCTGATCTCCTCTATGCACTTCATGGATCCCTACAACTTCGATTTAGAAAGAGTCCAAAGATGCTGCATCCACTACGCTGTGCCTGACGGCAGAATCATACCCTTCTGCTCCATGAACTCTATTCACAGAACAAAAATCGAGGAAAAACTGGGAACACCCCTGAAAGAGTGGAAACAGAAACATAAGATTGGAATCGGCGAAGTTGCCTAAATAGGAGAAAGGCTATAAGGAACCATTCTTCTTCCAAACTTTGGTGAATATATTATGGGTGGCGGAAAAAAGAAACAATCCCTCAAGCAAATAACAAAAACAAAGGCACCTAAAGACCTAAAGCATAAGGAGCGAAAGTCGGGTGCGCCACCTGCTGCAAAGAAGAGCCTCGGATTGATTCTGCCTGACCTTAACAGCGAAAAGGTTATGGGCGAACTGAAAGGGCTGAGGGTTCTTACGCCCTTTGTGGTGGCTTCACGTTTTAACATACGCTTGAGCTTGGCAAAGAC
>JAGXOC010000386.1:241-529 GCA_019894665.1 Candidatus Thorarchaeota archaeon | reverse complement strand
CTCAAGGAATTTTTCAAGCGTAAGGCTGCCCAGGTCGAAAACTTCAATGGTGAAATTTGGAATTTCATATTCGGCTGTGTCTCCTGATGCCAGCTGGTGGTCCAGGAAGCGCAGCACGTGGAGAAGTTCGGGTCCCCCGGCAGCTGACGAGTTTTGAGCAGGCAGGATCGTGTAGGTATCCGGGTAGGCAATGGAAAAGTGGAAATCCTGATCCTGGTAGGTGAGCCAGGAAACGGCGGGTTGAAGATCCTCTTCCATGGTGAGTCCGCCAGGAGCTTGCGAATCGAC
>JAGXOC010000386.1:0-232 GCA_019894665.1 Candidatus Thorarchaeota archaeon | reverse complement strand
GCTCAAGGAATTTTTCCAGCGATAGGCTGCCCAGGTCGAAAACTTCAATGGTGAAATTGGGAATTTCAAGACCGGCTGTGTCTCCTGATGCCAGCTGGTGGTCCAGGAAGCGCAGCACGTGGAGAAGTTCGGGTCCCCCGGCAGCTGACGAGTTTTGAGCAGGCAGGATCGCGTAAGAATCCGGGTAGGCAATGGAAAAGTGGAAATCCTGATCCTGGTAGGTGAGCCAGGA
>JAGXOC010000385.1 GCA_019894665.1 Candidatus Thorarchaeota archaeon | reverse complement strand
CGAATAAATCGGCCATTGACGATTAAAACTTCGCCCGAATGCTATTCGACAATTGCCGTAGGTGATATGAAAATTCTTATATTGGCAATGTTAAGACATCGAATTACAATAGCTAAGGCAAAGCTATAAATGCGAAATTTGGGCCGCCATGTGTTAATCGGGCATCCAACTAGGATATAGTATATGCTCATAGAACATTCGACATGATTTACAATGATATGGCTAAAGTTTGATACAATAACAAAATGTGGATGTGAAAAGAATGTTTGAGATGCTTACTCATCCGGCCGTTTCCGGATTATTGGTAATGAGCCTTATTGGAGCGTTAGCTTACAAGGCGCACTTTGTTGATATTTCTGGTTTAGTAGCAGCCTTTGTTGTTGGCTTTACAATCTGGTATACTGGAGGACCAGCATCCTTTGCTATCATCCTCTTCTTCTTCATGAGCGCAGGGGTTGCAACCAAATACAAGTACAAAGCCAAGGTGAAGAAGAATGTCGCTCAAGAAGGAAAAGGTAAGAGATCTTGGG
>JAGXOC010000384.1 GCA_019894665.1 Candidatus Thorarchaeota archaeon | reverse complement strand
GAAGATAGATGTGTTCACCAGAGTCTAACACTATTCAAAGAATTTGTACGAACTCTTATACTTGAATATGCATTGAATATTATGAAAGGACTAGGTAAGTGGGCTAGTGCTGTGTTTACAACACGAAGCGCGCGACTGAAAGCCCAAAAGAAGAAGACTTCTTCTCAAGGGAAGTCCTTACTCTCCAAGAAAGAACAATCATCAGGTTCTGGAGAGTCCGCGGCTATTCACTTTGTCCAGTCGGACCTTGCTTGTTTCAGTGATGAAGCTAGTGAGAGTGATAATGACCCCGCCGTGGTAAGAACTGTGGAAACGCGCTCTGTTGCCGGAAGTGATAAGTCCGCATTGAAACAGGCAAAAGAAGCCAGGTCTTCAGGAGGGATCCCATCCCAATGAACGTTGACAAAGCTCTTGCTAAGTTTAGCATTTTCTCGAAAATGCTGGATGGTGGTGACACTGGCAGGAGAAGGGTGGAACACAGAAATATCATGCAGCTGATTGGTGCTCACCAGAGTTGCACGATGTAGGTT
>JAGXOC010000383.1 GCA_019894665.1 Candidatus Thorarchaeota archaeon | reverse complement strand
GCCATACCATAATTCCGAGTTACTTGAGCCGATGGAAATCCCTGTTTTCCAGAAGACACGGAAGGGAGAAAAGATTCCTTTACGGCTAAGCGACATATCCTCCGTATTCGATGTTCTGAAAGGATTCATAAACATCCTTCGAGTCTACACCGACGAAGAGCATCTGGAACAGGTGGCTATTGCTTCGGCGAAGGTTATAGGTGGAACCCCCTCCTCGGCGAAGATATCATTCTAGTTGCAGAAAAGTTAAAACGTAAGTATGTTTTATGTGGGTTGATGCTTTGATTTAGGCTCCGGTAGTATAGTCCGGTTAAGTATTTCGGCCTTTCGAGTCGAAGACCCGGGTTCGAATCCCGGCCGGAGCACCAAACATTATATTTCTTGGGTTTCCACGAAAAAAGCTTGTTTTCAACAATGAAGTATTAGGATCTTAATATGCAGATGAACGCTTCATTTGAGGGTGATTTGAACAGTTTTCGTCTGTAGATTACTGAAACGATTGCAATTATGAGTAGTACAATGAGCATTGGA
>JAGXOC010000382.1 GCA_019894665.1 Candidatus Thorarchaeota archaeon | reverse complement strand
TCTGACCAAGCCACCAACTATAGGCAACGCCACCGACTAGAACTCCAATTATAGCAATGATTATGATAATGATAAGGACACGGAAGTACTTCATGAGCAGTTTCCTCTCTCTCGTTGATAAATCACCAAGGGATGTGGTGCATATGAGGTTAGTGTTTTCTACGCTCTTTGCGTTTTATGTCCAAGAAACTGCTTCTGGTCTTTGCATGCGAATGATTTTCCATCAATTGCTCTCATAACCGCAAGAACACCGTTCAAATGGTCATACTCGTGCTGTAGCAGTTCTGAGAGGGAGTCTTCCAGATCCATAGATCTAAGGTTCCACGCTTCGTCACGATATTCAATTTTGCATCGTTTGTGTCGCGATACCTTGACAAGTAAATCTGGAAAACACATGCAGTCATCCCATATCTCAATCATCGCGTCGCTCAGATTCTTAAGATTTGGATTTAGAAAAACAACTGGAGCATCAATGTGCATGTAGATAATGCGTTTCATCACACCAATCTGAGGTGCAGCTATAGCCCGACC
>JAGXOC010000381.1 GCA_019894665.1 Candidatus Thorarchaeota archaeon | reverse complement strand
CTCTTACCCTTGCAATAATTGGCATTAGTTCTACTGCACTAGTGGGTGTTGTGATTGCTGTCATCTTACAGAGAAAACGAGGGTAGAGTATGTGTCTGAAACAGACATGCTCAGATATAACATTATGAATCAAGGAATCTAGTCAAGAGCTGCTGGCATGGAAGAGGTCGCGAGTTCGAATCTCGCTCGGTCCACCATTACTTATTAATTACCACAAGAACCTGAAAGATGATGCGTAAAGCGTTCTTCTAATATGCTAAGAGTCGTGATAATTTCTTTAGTTGATAAAGAATGAAACGAAGATTGACTGTATTTCTTCTGGTCGCTATCTTGATCAGCTTCACAATCTTTCATACTTCCTCGACATCGGCCTTTAGTGAATTTTCGCGAAGAACTACTTCCGCTACTTCAGACTCTCTATCTGAGGTGTCGACTGATTACTTCACTCAACACAGTCCTATTGTGATTAACTCGAATCAAGACTTTGAGGAATTTTCCTTGAGTGGTACTGGAGTTCAAGAAAATCCCTATG
>JAGXOC010000380.1 GCA_019894665.1 Candidatus Thorarchaeota archaeon | reverse complement strand
CCAAACTACAAGACGCTAGGACCGAAGTACAAGGATATGATGAAGCAACTTGTGTCAACACTTCAGAGTGTTGATGCAGTAAAGCTAAGGTCAGACTTAGAGAAAGGAGAAGCGACAGTCAGTGTTGAAGGTAAGAAACTGAAGCTAGAACCAGATGATGTTGAATTCGAGGAGAGTCTTCCTGACCATCTAAGTTACGCTGATAGCAAAATGGGAAAGGTCTACGTTGATGTTACTCGTACAAAGGAACTAGAGGCTGAGGGTCTTGTGAGAGATGTCATAAGACGAGTGCAGGTAATGAGAAAGGAACTCGACTTGAAAGTTGAACAATCTGTAGATGTCCTGTTGCTGTTCTCAGATGACGACTCTGTAGAACTCTCTAGGATGTTTGAGGCGCATCTCTCAAACGAGATACGTGCCGATTCTCTTGAAATGAAAGGACCAAGTGCTGAACCAAAGTGGACGGACTACTCCTACGTAAAAGAGTGGGAGATAGACGAACTCAAGTTGAAGGTAGGAATGAACCCTAAGTA
>JAGXOC010000037.1 GCA_019894665.1 Candidatus Thorarchaeota archaeon | reverse complement strand
TGTCGGTGCCATCACAGGATTGTCTTTGAACTGGTCACGAAGGTCGGTCTTATTGGCAATCAAAACAACAGGGATTTTCTTACCTGCATTGGTCCAACATTCATCCACCCAATTCATGAGGTTATCAAAGGACTTTCTCTCCACTGTAGAGTAGACAGCCAGCGCTCCCTGTGCTCCCCTATAGAAAGTTGAACGCACACTCTTGAAGTGCTCTTGGCCAGCTAAATCCCAGATCTGAATACTAACATCATGACCGGCCTCGAGTTGCATCTTCTTGACAGCGAAGTCTGCTCCGATGGTGATCATATAGTTGGCTCTGAAGCCTTCACCCATGTAGGTGCGTCTTAGACTCGTCTTTCCAACGGAGCCATCACCCATGAGAACGACCTTGAATAACGCTGTGACCATAGTTTGTCACCTATACGGTGGAGTGTCTGGTGGACACTTAGGCGTTATTTGATTTTTCCGCTATTTGAGTCTATGCCGATTGGATTGAGCAGTGTTGTGGGTTATGAAATTACTCTTGGACAATAAAACGGGTTCCACAATTCTGGCATGCGACAGACCGGTCTTCCTCAATTTTATCTTCAGAATAGACATATGCTGCACCACATTTGGAGCAAGGACTGCCACGAGATTTGATCTTGGCTCGCTCTACGTTTATTGGCCAGTTTCTTTCCTTAGCTAAATTTACTAAGTCAGCCACTGGGCCAGCTCCAGAATCGCCCAACTCCGCGAGTGATATTAAAGAAGGAAACCCTCCACCAGCTCCAATTATGGTAATATCACAGTTTTCCGTGATTATGTCATGATCAAGAGTGATTAGATTGACATACCCTGCTTGAGTTGCAAGTCCACTTCTCTCAAATGAGAAGACCCCAATTGTACGGCCGTCTATTCTCCATATCCTCGCATAGTCAGCCCCATGTTTTTTCTTCAGAAGACTGATGATGTCCTCGACATCTGAACAATTGATTATCACCTTGTATGCCAAGTTCCAACCACCAAGATATATTCCTCATGAGTTCGCTTAAGGTTTTGTAATAAAAACGAGAGTCTAAAGATTGGGGCTTGTTGAACGATGAGAAAAAACTAAGAGTAACCGATGATATTTCCAAGGGAGGCCTAGTGATGAGTGTAGGAGTTAATAGGTCAAAAGTTGCTGTATCTACGATTTTTGTAATTGGAATACTGTTGATAGGGACTGGTCTGTTCCTCTTCGTGTTTGATCCATTAGACGGTCCGGGGAACACAACATCTACCACAACAACAACACCGCCTCCTCTAGCACACAATCCATATCAAGTTGCCATTGTCTTCGCAACGGGAGGTTTAGGGGATAAGTCATTCAATGATGGGGTTTATGGTGGAGTACTCGATGCCCACTTTGATCACAATATCAATTTCACATATGTTGAACCTACACAAATTTCGGATTATGAGGTGTTTCTAAGAGGATTCGCGCAACATGCGCAATATGTTGAACCATATGATTTGATCATTGCAGTAGGATTTGACCAAGATACTGCGTTACAAACTATTGCGAATGAATTTACAGACCAGAAATTCGCAATTGTTGACATGTTCATTGACCCAATAGTCTACCCTAACGTTGCATCTTTGCTCTTTGATGAACATGAAGGCTCTGCATTAGTTGGTGCAATTGCGGGTCTAACAACTACAACAGACAAGATTGGCTTCATAGGGGGTGTGGACATTCCATTGATCAACAAGTACGCTGCGGGATATGTCTTTGGCGCTGCGTATGTCAATCCACAACTAAACGGTACTGCTAACATCTTAGCTAACGTTTCGATAGGCTACACAGGTGACTGGGTTGACACAACTACAGCTCAGACTCTAGCTGACGGTATGTTTGATGCAGGTGCAGACATAATCTTTGCCGCTGCAGGTCGTGCAGGTCTAGGAGTCATCGACAGTGTCAAGGACAAGAACACTACTTCATCCGAGCCACTCTGGTGCATCGGTGTTGACAGTCCACAGATGTACTTGGGCACTGCCGATCCAAATAATCCAGTACCCCCGACACTTTGCCTTTCTTCAATGTTGAAGCGTGTTGACGTTGCCGTCTACACAATCATTGAAGATTGGGTTGTTGATTCCACTTGGGCGACTGGTTTTGGCCTACTGTATTCATTCGACCTCGCAAATGGTGGAGTAGGTTATGAAGTCAATACTGATCTGTTGACACTACCTCCAGTTGTCATTAGCACAGTTGAAGCCTTCAAGGCACTCATCATTGCTGGAACTGTCGTAGTTCCAGATGCAATCTACTGGCCTTGACGTTGCCAACCTACTTCACAATATGCTACATCACCTTCGGCGCATCATGATAACTACTCCAACAATGACTACTGCACCTAAGCCAGCTGCAATAAGAAGTACATCAGAACCAATTGCAATGTCACTCTTTACTGTAACAAAGACAGTATCTGATACAGAGTTAAAGAGAAAATCTGTGACAACAATTGTGAAGTTCCACACACCGATTTCCAGTTCATCAAGACTGAAATGAATCCATCTGCTATCATAGAGACCTATGGAATCGGGTAGTATCAGAGAGCTATTTCTGTACACCTCGAAAGTTAAAGGATATTCTACATCGTGTACTTGCCAGAGGATTTCCTCACCAGTGGAACCAACAGTGAAATTGATGTCTTCTGGAAAGCTGACCGTTGGTGGGCGCCAGTCAGTCACCAACATCATATGATTTGTCTGAGCATGTGTAGTGCTATCACGACCAACAATAGTCACATTGGCCAGATATCGTTCACTCTGATAGTACCATGCAGTGACATTGTAAACTGTATCTAAGAACTCAAACCCATACTCAAAACCCCAGTAGAGATGTTGTTGTACAAACGGTGGTTGGATAATTTGGGGTTCGATGGCTCCATGAGGTCCATCGGTCCATCGTTCAACTAGGGGAGCATAAGTATCGTTGGATACACCATCAGGAACAGCAAACCTACACCAATATCCAGCCGCTAGTCCTCCATAGGTGAATATGTTCTCAAAGCCATCTTCCTCAGTTATCGATCCTCCAAATGGGATAAACGCAGTGACAGGTACAACAGGTATTTCCATCCAGTTGTCGAGGGCACCAAGGTTGTACGTATCTGGAGGCAATTCAACCATATCTGGCAAGGGCGAATCAATTCTGAAACTAATGATTTCATCTTGAACTAGTCCATCAGATATGAACCGATAATCAATGAAGTCACCCTCTTCGAAACCCCAATCAAGACCAGTAGCTGCATCAACTGAAGTCAGACTAAGAAGAGGAATCACAAATAGAGATACAATTATCAAAATGGAAATACGTTTCATCCCTATAACTCCAATTCGTCAATTCAATAATCCGTCTGATAAGTGTTCTCGAAGTACTTTCGGGAAACTGTCCCCCTCAGGCTCGTTCATTTGGACGGACTAAGGAGTTCCATAAAATCCACAATCAGCGGGGGAATTATGTATGTAGAGTGATTCGAAACAAGAACCAAGTCTGAGGATCATTCTAAGTCACCGTCAGTTGACCGGGGACAGTAAATGCCTGCTGAGAGGCTGTAGACGTTGTGAATCCGTTGGTATCACAATGTTGTCTTGATGAACCAGGAACCAAACAACAATTCCGGATCAAGTGTCCAGATTTGTATAGGTTTTGGGCAACGGTGTAACATACTGGCCCAATAGTCCGGAGACCGTCTCTGGTGCTGTAGGGAAACGCCACTAAGAGGATGAAGATCTGTGGGACGAACGGTCCGCACCTATAGAGATGCGGTTAGGATTGAGGAAACGAGATGGAAAGCCTTCAGGAGGACCCTTAGACCATCCCAGAGAGAACGTTTTGACCGAATATTCGACTATGCAAGAGGGTTTGCAGATGCAGGCACTATGATGGTGACACCGCGTATCATTGAGGTCGTCCTACTGTCTGCAATCTTGGAGATGCTCGGAGAACTTGATGAGATTAAGGGGAGGGTTCAGGTCTTGGAAGAAGAGATCGAGGAGCGCACCCCCTGATGAAGAAGATTGGTTGGCTCTTGGACTGTAACGTGGACAGAGAGAAACAAGCACTGACCCTCTGGATCAAGAGCGAGGGAAAAACCAAAGGCTATACCTATCGCGGATTTCACCCGTCTGTGTACGTCAGTACAAACCTGATGAGAAGTATGGACTGGAGTGAGACTGACATTCTGCGTGCGGTCCTTGAACACCCCAAAGTGGTAGACTCAGAGATCGTACAGAAATACGCCAGCGTCTATGATGTTGACAAGACTCCAGTGCTGCAGGTGTTCACTACACCAGACGCACAGCGGGAGGTGGCAGGAGACCTCGAGAAACTACCCGGGGCCACCGTGTTTCATGCGGATATTGACCCAGTCCACCAGTTCTTCATCACAGAGGACATGTTCGCCTTTGGGCGTGTCGAGTTTGAGCTGAAGGGAGACGAGATTGTCGACGTCGAGTGTCTTGACGAGCGCGAGGACCCTGAGTATGAGATTCCCGAGCTCGAAGAGCTGGGGTTCGAGGTGTTCGTAGATACTGAACAGATATTCCCCAAGATGGAGGACGGAATACATCACATTGAGGTCTACTACAGAGGAGAGACAATCCGTATCGAGGATATCGAGGAAAGGAACATTCTCTACAGGTTTCAGCGCGTCATCGACAAGATAGACCCTGATGTGATCACCACGAGAAGAGGTGATGAGAGCCTCTTTCGATATCTCAGTCTACGCGCAAAAGCTAATGGGATGGAACTACGACTCTCGCGAGATGCAACACCATTGAGAGTCACCTACAGAGAGCCACAGTCGTTCTGGCAATACAACCGAATTGTGTACAGGTCGGGAACACAGGTCACGTTGAACGGGAGGATTCACATTGACCGAGGAAAGACGGGCATGCACTTCTTCTCGCCTGTAGGACTGGAAGGTGTTGTGGAGAGCTGTCGGCTTGCGTTGGGCCGACCGCAGAGAGTTTCACGGATGACAATTGGCGGAGTGAATGCAGCGGTGCAGTACTATAATGCCTTCAAGATGGACATCCTCATACCGCCAGTCAAACGAAACCCAGAGTTTCTCAAGTCACTCAATGAACTGGCAGCCATTGACAGAGGTGGACTGATTCTTCAACCACGACCAGACATCTATGAGAATGTAGCAGAGTGCGATTTCTCATCAATGTACCCGACCCTCATGGTCAACAAGAACATCAGTCCAGAAACCATCTGCACTCGAAATGACTGTCCCTATGGCAATGAATACTGTATTCAAGTTCCGGAACTGAGCTTCAAAATTTGTACTCGCAAGAGGGGAATCGTGTCGGAATCATTGGAGCTACTTGTCAATAGACGGATGAAGTTCAAGAATTTGATAGAGGGGGGTCAAGATGTCAAGAGGTACGAGTTTGTTCAGAACACATTGAAAGGAGTCCTAGTTTCGTGCTTTGGGTATCTTGGCTTCAAGAACGCAAAGTTTGGACGTGTGGAGGCACATACTGCAGTCACAGCATTTGCGAGAGAGGTCATGCTCAAGACCCAGGATATTGGAGAAGAAATGGGTTTTGAGATGATACATGGCATTGTGGACTCTGTCTGGCTGCAGGCTGAAGGAAACGTCGACTACGACAGTGTAGCCAAGTTTTGTGAGCGCGTGACCAAGGAAGTCGAGATCAACATGTCACCCAAAGGGGTCTATAGATGGATGGTCATCCCGTCCTCTCGTCTGCACCCCTCAATTGCTCCATTGAACAGGTACTATGGCGTCTACAAGAATGGAGGAATAAAGACTCGAGGAATTGAAACCCGTCGGCGGGACACGTGCCTGTATGTCGGAGACCTTCAGAAAGAGATGATCAAGACCCTCGCACATGGTCGAGACAAGGCAGGTTTTCTGGAACAGATACCAAATGCATACGCAGTATGTCAGGAATACATCAACAGGCTCCATGATGGCGATGTTGACCTCAGAGACCTGATTCTCAATTCCACACTCACACGAAATCCCCACGAATACCGTGTCACATCGCGGGCGGCTGTGGTTGCCCAACAGCTGGTCAAGGCGGGTCGAGAGCTCCATGCGGGCCAAAAGGTCCGATATGTGATGACATCTGCTGACTCAGAGAATCCCCTGCGTAGAGTATGCGCGTTAGAATTGTTCGGAGAATCCACAAGATTTGACCCTGAAGCTTACGCTAAACTCTGTAAACGTGCTTTTGAGAATCTCATACCAGTACAGTATCTTGACTCGAAGAGGAAAATTGATCCTGAACAAACAGTTCTTCTCACAAATGGATGATCTGTCTACTCGGTCACAGCATGTGCCTGCATGGCAATCCGGGGCCTTAATTCACGAACAGGGATTCCGGTCTCTTTTGACACTCGGAGCACATCATCAGCTTCAGGCTTTATATTTAGAATACTACCATCCACATTTCGAGAAACCTTTACACGAACCATGTATTCTTTGCCATCAATCTCGAAACTGCAGACAATGGTTTCACGTGAAGCTTTGAGCCTTTGCCATGTGGTATAACGAATCCCTATTGTGCCAAGATTCTTTACCATCACATCAGCGATGCTCCTCAAACCGGCTTTAGCAGCAATAACTTTGACCACGTAGCAAGGGCGATTTTTCTTACCTATGGCAGGTATAATGGTCACATCATAGGCAAGCCCCTCTGCAAGGAGTGTGTCAAATAATGTACCTAGGGTTTCACCATCAACATCATCAACATTGGTTTCAATGACTATAACCTCATCCTCGTTCCAATCATCAAGTAATTTTGGCTTCTCCTCAGGTTTAGGCTTAGTCTTGGTTTTTTCAGGAGGCGGGGTTTCCTTTGGCGTCAGCTCTTCTTTGACTGGTTTGCTTACCTCGTCCTCTGGCACAATGGTTTCCCCAATAACAATAGACATCATATTAGGAATTTCACCAAGGTCACGTGTGCCAAATCCAAAACCCTGATTCTGTGCAACAAAATCATCATGCGATTTCACGAACCTGTCTGTAATCGCAATAAGTATGGCAGCACCGGTTGGTGTCAGAACCTCGGTCTTAGCATCTCCGTTGTGGTATGGAACATCGTTTGCAACAAGCATCTCAGCCACTGCAGGTACAGGAACTTCTAGGAGACCATGCTCTGTCTTTATTGTTCCTTTGCCCACCGCAACAGATGTCGCCAAAAACTCTGCTTCACCCAAAAGCCCAGTTCTCTCAAGGAGGTAAGCAGTTCCCACGATATCAAGAACAGTATCAACTGTTCCTGTTTCATGAAGGTGAAGTTCGTCTATTGGTTTGTTATGAGCTCGACTTTCGGCCTCAAGAAGCTCATTAAGGGCTCTTTCAGCAATCTTCTTTCCAGCTACTGACAATTCCACTTCTTCCGCTACTGAACGAAGTACGTTCACTATTGAAGCTGGAGTGAGGCGGATTCCATGATTCTGTGTTATCTGAATTTGGCGACCTGTTAATCCAGAATGCGTATGTGATCGCATGTTTAAGCGGAAGGAGGGGTCGTAGATCAGCAGACTGGCAGCAACGGGAAGTAGAGCGTCATCCTCTCCGATTAAATCCGTTAGAGCAGACAGGAACATATCTCCGGAGGCGCCAGCAGTTGCAACATCTATGAGTACTGTCTTCTTTGTCAAACAATGTATCCTCCTATTGATACTCCACCGAGGGGACCATACGTCAGGCTAGACCTTTTCATTCTTTCGAACATGGACCTCGTATCTATTACTATACTCTCATTCGAACCAACCTAAATAAGATTGTCAGCTCGTATCAATTGTGAGAGAGTCAATTAGATGCGGTTCTTCGCCATTCATCGAATATTGCCATATACATGCATTCTGAAGGGGGAATCCACATCTCTGCTGAATCAAATGATCGGTCTACGTATTCTACTGGAGCGTTTCTAATAATTACCACTGGAATTGACTCATCAGATTCACCCATCACTGCGGTGCATGCAGAAGCAAGATTGTCTGCGATAGCTCTTCTTGTGATGCGCATCTCATTTCCAAACAGGTCCATTCGGCCCCTATCATCAGCAACTGGATAGAACCCAGAAACACCAAGAGCCATTCCTATGTTACCTAACCTCAGAGGCTGTGTGCGACTATCAATAATTAGAACTCCGACAGTCTTTCCTAATCGACTCTTAATCTCATTACGCAATCTTTCAGCACTTGCGCGAGAATCCAGAGGTAGAAGTGAGGCATGTCCGGGAGGTACGTTTGACTTGTCAACACCAGCATTAGCCATCAGTGTGTTGTTCTTGATTGTAAGAACAACATGAGGAATCCCACCAAGAATCTCATCAGCCTCTTGGATAACTAGCTCAGCAACTTCTGGAAGCATCTCGAATTTACGTGCTAATATCACAGCCTCCTCTGACGGATCTATATCAGATAGAACTACAGTTCTACCCTCAGTAGTACCAAGGGGGGTTTCTGCAACAGCTAGGACATCGTTATCCTTCAATTCAAGTCCAGCAGCTTCCAGTCCTTTCAAGATTACATCAAGGATATTATCCTCAGGTGTAATTCTCCGAGTCTTAATGGGAATAACTTGCATTCTGTTGACCCAAAAGAGATTTCCAAGGAATACAAGATAAAGTCATCCACGTCCCTTATCCTGAAGCTTCATTCTCTCAGCCATGATACACCTATCGCCTTTCCGTCCCCCCATGGGATTTCGCGTTGTACCCATTGAGTTCATACATCTTGCCGCCACAGCAGCTCCCATTGCTAACCCATCCTCAACAAAGAGGAGGTCGTGAGAAGACGCCCAGAGTTCACCGTTATTCAGTTTAAGGTTCTCAACAATCATCCTCGGTTTTTGACCAGTTATGATTGACCGCCCAGTAAGACCCAATGATGTGTTTTCGAAAATGAAACCTTCTGAATCAACAATGGAAAGTATCCTCTGTACAACGTTGGCTTGAACTTGATCTATGACTGCGAGAAGAGTTTCAGCTCCAGCCTCGTAAGCAATACTTCTGCCTATTTGTTCTAATTCCTTAAGATTGGACCCATTGATACCAACATCAACACCAATCAATAGGACTCCTGCGTCCTCTGCGGATTTACCATTTACTGGA
The DNA here is from genome assembly GCA_019894665.1 of Candidatus Thorarchaeota archaeon. GTDB lineage: Archaea > Asgardarchaeota > Thorarchaeia > Thorarchaeales > Thorarchaeaceae > SMTZ1-45. Next base: position 12,126 of record JAGXOC010000037.1, on the reverse strand, counting down.
ACCGTACCAAATCTTGTGTCTGTTTGTTGGACGCGTTCGACTCTGATGAGTCTTTCAACCTCTTGGATCCAGTTGCCTTCAACTTTTACTCTTTTCGAGCTTCCTGAATGTGGAATATCTAAAACAGACCCATTCTTCTCTGGAACTAAACCAGACAATCGTACTAAAGAGTCAGGAATTGCGCCAGCTAGTCCGGCAAAGGAGCCAATTGTTTTTGCATAGGGATAGCCATTGTCCGTGATTCGACCTGCAAGAGTAGTACCAAAATCAAGGGTCATGACTGGATTGCGGAAATCAATTTCGATGCTCTTTGCAGCTCCTTTTATTCCAGCAGTCACCAGCTCACCCTCCATCTCATTGGCAACAATACCAGTATCTGATGGCGGCAATGAACTAGCGACAGCACCGTCAAAATAGACCTTCTTCAGCCAAGTAAAATCCTGCAGATCTGGAGGGAGATTATCCGCAGACAATGATGCGGTCATTTTGCGAGGGGGAACACCGGCATTCAGACAACCATCAGCAAGAGCCTGAACGATTACACCGACTTCCATCGGATTAGCAAATCCTGCAGTCACACCCGTTGACCTAACAACGAAGTGCAAATCACGTTCAATGTCGAGTCTTGCTCGTTTGAGAACAGTGGTCAGGACATCAGTGATCATCTCTGATACAGATTCACGAGTAAGACCGATTCCGAAGATTGTTCTCCCAAACACGTTCTCTTCTGGTAGTGGAGGGCGAACATCTCTTGTCAGGCGAACCTCTTTCTCTATCTCGTAGATTTCAGCTGTATGTAGGTTGGTTGTGGTAAGTATACATTTGGTCGTTGTATTGCCTAATTCTACTGAAGCAACTGTGTAGAAAGGACCTCTCCGCAAAGATGACACTCCTATCGAGCGAGGTTGGATAACCCGGTCTTTCTTTGTCATTTAGAACACTTCCAAACTATAGCAGCTTCTTGTATGGGTGGTTATCAGGAGGGCTCACACCAAATTCTAGATCTGAAGACTCAGCGGTAAAGACATCACCCATTGCAATAACAGGAAATACCCGTTCAGCGTTTTCGATAGGACCATAGAGCACAAAATCAGCGCCCATCATCTGAACAATGAGATTCGAGGCGGCATCTACAGTCAAGAAGCTTTCACGGTTGACCTTCTTGTACTTTCGTAACCACGGCCAAGATGATGGAGCATTATGAACACCGGACCCGGTAGGTTGTCCATAGATTGTCTTTGACACAAATGTAAAGGCGGCTGCCGCTCCAGCTCCTGCCCCAATCGCAGTCACAGCTGTGTCAATCAGAGGCTTGATGATACCTAACTCTTTGGCAAGATCAAGAAGACCCTTATTGAGAGTCAGTGCACCCTTCTCCAAAATAGCTCTTCTCCCTGCAATCGAAGGGTCTTGAGGATTGAATGCGAGGAGTATTGCACATTCATGTTGGATCTCTCGTAGTGCTTCTATCTCTTCTTTTGTGGCAGATACATTGAGAGAATTATAGATCGCTTGGTCAATGAGCCCGACCTCTTCAGCATGTCTAAGACCTGCAATTCGGACCATAGGATCTGTTGAGTCAATTAGAAAGGGGGCAGTGGTAAGGTCTGATACAAAATCAATGTATTTCTTTAGAGCTTCTTCAGTTTCGGAGAAGATTTGAACAAGAGCAGGATTACCGGTCATAGTGGACATCTCGTCTTGTTTCTGGATGAGTGATGTGGCAATGGTTTTGTCAAACACTCCCTTCTTTGGATCAGAAACTATCTTATGGCCACCGTAGAAGATGGTTCCTGCTAAGACAGTTGAGGTTTCTCCAGGATTACCTCCGATTTTGACTCCACCAATACTATGGATTATCTGTTCTTTCTCAAATACAAACATATGTCCTAAACCTCCCTTCCATAGAGGATTGTACCAGTCCCATCATCTTGTACTTCGATTATCACCGATGAGGGGTTGTCTGATACAATAGCGTTTGGCTGTTGACTCGTTACAAGAGAACTCGATGACTCCAAAATGACCCCATATTCGGGTAGGAGTATCACATCAGCACCCATTGACCGTTTTGGCAATTTCTTTGAGGTGGCCTTGAACTCCACCCACATAGCCCCCTTTGAGTAATCCCCTGGATTCTTCGAACTTAGCTCTTTTGCTTTGCCATCTATTATTACAGGGTCATTTGTGTTAATCATATCAATTAATTCGACTTGTTCTCTGAACTGATCTATACCTGCTAATGGTATGTTCTCGATATAGGGTATTGCACCCTCAGCGTCGATAATCTTCCGAGTTTCTGGATCGACACCATTTTGATATAGAGCCCTAAGAGAGCGGCCTGTTAGATGACCAGGAACTTCAGGGCCAGACAGAATTAGGTATCTTATATTGGGATTTGAAATGACATTGATAATAACTCGTTCAATACCAATATTCTCGGTCTTACATGTGCCAATGATGGCATACTCGGTATCAACACTAATCTTCTTTCCAAGCGTGCATATCGCTACACAATGAGAGGGGTCTCCGACCTCAAAATCTCCTGATATGGGAGGCCATTCATGATCGCTGCTCATGGTGTTTCTTCACGCTCCTATTCATATGTTGGTGGGTCAAATATCGGTCTGTCAATGTCTAATGCCCGATTTGCCTCGGCTACAGCTGACGCCATAGCATTTGCAATTAGAGCCACTGAAGCAAAAACTTCCTTTGTATGAGTCATAGAACCATACATGACCGAATCTGTGGCAAAGAGCTGTGCTGCAACTGTTGAAGCAACTAGTGTTGCGACCTGAGTGGAATCATTGTCGAGCCCTGGTTGTCTGATGAACCTCCATGCTGAAGGGGCGTTATGTGGACCCAGACATGTAGGAAGACCCAATTCAGATTTTATTGCCAGCGTAGTTCTAAATTCAAGACCGTAACCAGCACCAACTGGCATCGTAGCTGGATCTACAAGGACTTTCTCAATACCCAAAGATTCAGAGAGAGTAAGCACATCCTTGATCGTTTCCATTCTATCAGGTAGTGTTGTGGCTCGTGGAGACCATCCTAAGACCACAGCCATGTTTAATGAGCTGTTCTTCAGAATGTCCTTTTCATCATCTTTCATCGATAGGTTGATTGAATTGTAGATTGTTCTGTCAGAAAGTCCAGACTCGTCACAGTATTCGATTGCTCGAATACGTGCATTAGCATTTGTAGATTCAAACATGAAAGGACCTTCAAAGTTGTCAGCTAGCCATGAGAGATGTTTCTCCATAGCAATCGGTGTTCGTCCATAGGCTTGGATGACAAGAGGATGACCCGTCTTCTCTACCATGGATAATCCAGTGTCTATCCATTGTTTCGCAATGGTCTTGTCGAAAATGCCTTCCCTTGTGTTTTCCATAATCGGTTGGCCCTTGAAGAATAGACCACCTACTAGAACTGTCGGATTCTCTCCGGGATGACCACCAATGGTCACACCTCCGAAATCGAACACTTGTTGTTCTCTCTTGAAGACAAACATAGTAATATCACCTCATTCGGGTCGGGGAAACAAATTCGCACCTTTGACAAGTTCAACAATACTTTCAGTCCATCCAACGCCCATAAGATGGACCCCATTAATTCCGTTGATCCTTCTGACTTTTTCTAATGTTTCAAGTGCGATTCTAATACCTTCTTTTTGCATCTCCTTAATTCTTGCCTCTTCATTGAGACCCTTTCCGGCATCTTCAATGCGTTTGATGATCTCGTCGGGGATTGTGATTTCCGGCATTTGGGTGTTCATAAATTCAGCCATCTCTACATCTCTCAAAGGTATAATCCCGGCTAACACTTTCAGATTCAAACCCGACGCCATGCCCATAAAATCCTTGAGTTTCTCAGGCTCGAATATTGCCTGCGTCTGAAAGAACTGAGCTCCAGCATTCTGTTTCGCTTCGGTTTGGATAACGTGTTCCTCTATAGAACTAACATTCGGATTGAATGTTGCTCCGATGTAGAACTCAGGGACTCCCTCTAATTCATCCCCTGCAAAATCGGTCCCGTCTCGAAGTTTGGTGGCTAGAACAAGTGCGTTAATCGTGTTCAGATCATAGACTACTTTCGCGTCAGGATGTGAACCATACCGTGCATGGTCTCCTGCTACAAATAGAACATTACGAATTCCAACCGCATATGCTCCGTAGAGCTCACTCTGAATTGATATCCGATTCCGATCTCTTGTTGTTAGATGCATTATAGGCTCAGCACCATTTTGGAGTACGTAATGCGCACATATTGTGCTGCTCATTGTTGGTACACCCCGAGCGTTATCAGGGATATTTATTGCATCACAGTAATCACGCACCATCTCTGTACGTTCCACAATGAGATTGGAGTCAGCCCCATGTGGTGCTCCAATTTCAGCTGTTACTACAAATTCTCCTTTTTCGAGCAATCGTTTGAGGCCGGTTTCAGACAGTTTCCAAATCTCCCAATTTTCTTAATGTGTGAGACATATGCTACCCTAAATTGGTTTTGCTGAAATAGAATGATATTAACTATCGAGATGGGTCATTTTACCATCAGGATGGGCTCTGGTGAATTTTTGAGCAATCTCAGTGCTAAGATTAGCGATGATTTCGATATCCGTTCCAACGTACTGCTCAGATTCGACATCGCCTAATTCATGTAGCCAAGATAGGGCTGACATCCCTTCGTTACCATAAGGAAGAACAATACGATAGCGTTGCAATGGAGTCAACTCAGCCTCAACTGCCTCCATCAACATGTCCAAGTTAATCTCCTTTTCCGCAGATATTGTAATCACGAGAGAACAAGATTCAGGCAGATGTTGGATTCTCTCTGTGAGGTTTTCTTCATCTATTAGGTCAATCTTGTTGAGGGCAGTGATCAAAGGAATTCCAGTCGCTTCAATCTGATTGAATGTTTCGAGACACGCGTTGACTTTGCGTTCCATCTCCTCAACAGGATCTGATGCATCAACAACCAATATGATCACATCAGCATCAGAGACCTCCATGAGTGTAGTGTTGAATGCTTGAAGAAGAGGTCCAGGAAGATTGCTGATGAATCCAACAGAGTCTGAAAGAACTACTCGGCGGCCGGTCATATCTAACTCACTGGCTTTAGTAGAGAGTGTTGTGAATAGTTCATCTTTAATTTCGACCCCAGATCCAGTGAGTGCGTTATGGAGAGTACTCTTACCTGAATTTGTGTATCCTGCTAATGTGATCTCAATGAACCCCTCATGACCTCGCTTCTTTTTCTTGAGGGTTTGTTCCTGTGTGATTTTCGTGATTTTGTCATCAATGGTAGCTAGACGGCGGCGGATTTGATGCATTCGCAGGTTAAGCAGATCTTCGCCAGCACCCCTTTGTTCTGCAACAGGGCGGTCTCCAGTGTGTTGTTTTTGAAGACGCTTTCGTATTTGATGCCGTTCGAAGGGTAGTTCGTATTTTAACCGAGCCTGCTCGATCTGAAGCCTAGCCTGAGGAGTCTTAGCATGTTTGTCGAAGATTTCGAGGATGACCTGAGTCCTGTCCCTCACTTCGATCTCCCAGAGCTCCATCAGTCTGAATACCTGACCTGATTTTAAGTGAGGAGAGAAAAGAACGAACTCAGGTTCATTCACTTCAATCCAAATCTTGATTTCCTCTGCTTTGCCGGAACGAATATTGTACTTTGCAGATGGAACACTGACTATGTCAAAGGAACCGATAACATTGTACTCTGCAGTTGTAGCCAGAGCCTTAAATTCACTAAGAAGGTCGGGCTCTCGATAAGTCCTCCGTTGCACAAGTAAAGCATTTGCTTCGACCATTGATAGAATCTGGAGTGGGTTCCGTCTTAAACGATTTGATTTCAGTCAGAAGGAAAGATTCTTGGCTGGATGAATATGTCATCGAATAGAACACGAATGGCACAATTTGAGATTAGAGCAAAGGATGGTCTTGCACGCCTAGGCAGATTCACTACAAAACATGGAACAGTAAAGACACCATTGCTCATGCCGGTGGTTCATCCAGGAAAATCAGTCATACGTCCACGTGCACTGGTCGATGAGTTTGGATTCCAGATGGTCATCACCAACTCCTACATCATCAACTCACATGAGAGATTCAGAGACAAAGCTCTGTCAGAGGGAGTTCATGCCCTGCTTGACTTTGATGGTCCTATCATGACTGACTCTGGGACTTTTCAGATGTACTTCCACAATCTTCCTGAGAAAGAGATTGATCCAGTAGAGATTGTTGAGTTTCAACGGGATATCGGCGCAGATATCGGTACAATCCTTGACGTCTTCTCTGATCTCAATGTTAGTAGATCAAAGGTCGAGGAGGATGTCCAGAAGTCACTTGAAAGGGCAAAGGTCTCTATCGATAAACGAGGGGAGATGTTTCTTGCAGGTACAGTTCAAGGAGGAGTCTATCCAGACCTCCGAGAGACTGCAGCGAAAGCACTTGGAGCGATGGATTTTGATGTACACCCAATTGGGGGTGTTGTTCCAATCATGGAACGGTATAGGTATGCAGACATAGTGAGAATCACACTAGCTGCAAAGAAACACCTTCCTCCAGATAGACCCGTCCATCTCTTTGGATGTGGTCATCCAATGTTATTTGCCCAAGCTGCATTACTTGGGTGTGATTTCTTTGACTCCGCATCCTATGCAAAGTTTGCAGAATCTGGGAGGATGTTGTTGCCATCAGGGACTGTACACTTGAAAGACCTGACCGAACTTCCATGTAGTTGTCCAATTTGCAGTACAACATCAGCTGATGAACTCAAGAGTGAGAAAAATGATGAGCGTGCGTTACAGCTCATGAAGCACAATCTGTACGTCAGCTCAGCAGAGATGCGTCGGGTCCGTCAGGCAATATCACAGGGCAAGCTATTCGAACTGGCTGCATACAGAGCCCGAGGTCACCCGACTCTCTACGAAGCATTGCAGGTGATGGCGGAGGAATATCTGCAACTTGAGAAAGAGGATCCTATAGGAAAGACCACGTCGATATTTTACACAGGTCCTGAAACTACAAAACGGCCTGAAATTACAGGATTCCACTCCCGGTTAATCACACGTTATCCCTACAAGCACACAAACACAATTCTGCTCGTATCAGACCCAGGCCTAAGACCTTTCTTTGATACATCTGAAGTAATCATTAGGGAGGTAAGGAAGAGGGTTGCAGATGACTTGGTACTATTGTTTGTGACTCCTATGGGTGTCGTACCCTGGGAGCTAGAACATGTACACCCTGCACAACAGTGTCTCTTTCCAGAGAGTCTAGACTCAGCGACACTTGATGCAGTCAGTGAGAGAACAAGGAGAATCCTTGAATCAATGAAATATCAGAAAGTAATTTGGTTCAAGCGAGAGACCAACGTGGATTCAGCTCTTACAAAATTGAGTGATGATTATTCATTTGATATTGCGTCTAGTGCAACTGAGGCAATCAATCACCTGCCTCCGGAAAGTGATGAGAGTTCTTGGACGCGGAGAAAACTGAGGGCTCTCTTGACATATCAGTGGGGAGCGAATGCAGGGGGCCTGGCTGACCTCGAAGATCTGCAGATTGTGCTTTCTAAAAATACAGGGAAAATCAGACATTGTAAAAGCAATGATGAGATTCTTTTCACAGTCGTTCCCACGACAGGACTACTTACACCAACGTACCGGGGTGGACAGGAACTTCTACGTGTTGGTCTTGATGATATCTACAAGGTCACAATGGATTCAGATGTTTCAGAGTTTGTTGCATCAGGGAAGTCTGCTCTGGCTAAATTCGTCAAGCATGCAGACCCAAGTTTGAAGGCAGGAGAGGAGGTTTTAGTACTAGACGAAGTACAGAATCTCCTAGGCACTGGAAGAGCTCTAATCAGCGGTGATGAGATGACCACATTCAAACGTGGAGTCGCTGTTGTAATCAGACATCCGAGGAAGCACTAGACGGAGCAGGCGCGAGGGCCAAGGGATGATCTGGAACCTTACGTAAAGCATCAACTCCACCCAATGGGAGTATCATGACCTCATCCATAGGAGCAAAGAGGTGAATGTCGTCACCTTCCTTGATTTCAGAGTCTGGGTCAAGCAGAGCCTGAGCCAAAATCTCACCTACTTGGAAATAGACCTCCACGGCATTACCAATATAGATAATTCTTGTGACCTTGCCCACAATCTCGTTGTCTTTAGGACCTTCTCGTTTCAAGTGAAGGTCCTCTGGTCGTATTGCCACTTTTACTTCCTCATTTGTTTCAAATGGGTAGCCATCAATTGTTGTTTGACCAACAACCGATTGATTGTTTGGAATGCCAACCGTAATTTGATCATCTATCGACTTTATTACTCCGTCGATGAAAGTACATTGTCCTATGAAGTCTGCTACGAAGATGGTCTGTGGATTCGCATAGATCTCTTGTGGTGTGTCGAACTGCTGGATATATCCTTCATCCATTACTGCCACTCTATCTGAAATGCTCAGTGCTTCATGCTGATCGTGCGTGACATATACTGTAGTAATCGACATCTCATTGTGAATTCTGATAATTTCCTCTCTCATTTCAATCCGAAGTTTCGCGTCGAGATTAGAAAGAGGCTCATCCAACAGGAGCACGTCCGGTTCTATGACAAGCGCACGAGCAAGTGCTATGCGTTGTTGCTGACCACCAGATAATTGATGGATGTGTCGATGTCCAAGATCCCCCATGTGTACAAGACTCAACGCTTCATTTACACGACGCTCGACTGCAATCTTGGTGTACTTCATATTGTTGATTCGCTTCAATTTCAGCCCATATGCAACATTGTCAAATACGGACATATGTGGCCACAATGCGTAGTTTTGGAAACACATTCCTGTGTTCCTCTTATGTGGAGGTAGATTTGTGATTTCCTTGTCGTCAAAGAATATCTTTCCACGATCGGGTTCATAGAACCCAGCAATCAAGCGTAGAAGTGTAGTTTTCCCGCATCCAGATGGACCTAAGAGGGTAGCGAGTTCACCCTCTTCAATGAGTATGTTCACTTCATCAGTGGCAACAATCTCACCAAAGGTTTTGCGTAAGTTCTCTGTTCTAATCTCGACCATATATCCACCTCAAATACCCGTAATTGCAGCCGATCTTGCTCCTAGTATCTTATTCGTGAGAGTTATTATTATCCACTGCATACACATCAGAAGTACCCCTAAACATGCTGCGCTAGTTGCCCCACCCCACTGCCCTATCATATCTAACACCCGAGACGTCCAATACGTCAGCGGAGCCTCCGAATGTCCGACACTACCTAATAGAAGACTTGTGCTGACCTCACTCACTGAGTATACAAATGAGAGTAGAGACCCAGCAAGAACGCTCACTCCTATGAGAGGCAATGTAATCTTGAGGAATGTCTTGTTTTTACTGGCACCCATGTTTTGCGATGCCTCCTCAAGGACCACTGGCGTTGACATCAACCCTGCGTACGCAGCTCTCACTGTGAACGGGAACTTACGCACCGTGTATGACATCATTATCAGAAACGCAGGATGGCCAATCGGGAATATTGGCGTGTTGTAGAATAGTGTGAAGTATCCTGTGGCAATCACTATTCCAGGGAGTGCTATTGGAGCTGTCACAAGTAGGTCAAGTGCGCTCTTACCAGGAATGTTCTTTCGCGCAATTATGTATGCCGCGCTGGCTCCGAGAATTACGATTAGTACCGTGGCAACTATACCATAAAGGAGCGTAACATTGATCGATCGGGCTACGTCAGGAAACGCCCACAGAACTTCAAAGTTGCCTAGAGTCCATGTATCAGGCAGCAGATTTTGTGGCTGCCATGACCCAGCTAAGGCGATCATAATAACACTGATCTGAGGTATTAGGGCAAGGAAAAGGACAGGAATCAGTACACAAAATAGAAGGAGCTGAGCCTTCTTGCTTATCCTTTTGGTCCTTGGATTCCACTGTCCGCCCTTTGTTCCTGCGTCGTAGGATCTCAAAGCTGTATACTTGCGAATAGCCATGAATCCAATCATTGCGAAGACCAAGAGTACAATGCCAACAGCAGGTCCAACAGAACCCTCCACTCCAGTTTGAGTTGCTACGGCTTGGTAAATCTTGAAAGCGAGTGTGTTCCTTGCAGTTGGGTGATCCTGGAAGACTATTGGTGAACCCAGGTCCTCGATGCTGAGAATAAAGGTAAGAATAGCCCCGGCTTGTATTCCTGGCATGGCTAGAGGTAGTGTCACAGAACGAAATAGCTTGAATCCTGTTGCTCCAAGATTCTCTGCCTGCTCCTCCAAAGAGGGGTCGATGCTCATAAATGAAGAGTAGGCATTCAGATAAACAAGTGAAAACAAGGAGAAAGACTGTACGAATATCATTGCAGCAATTCCCTGTAGCACGATGGCAGAGGGCAGTATGTGCAGTGTTTCATAGAACAGCTTGTTGATGAACCCATCTAACTTCAGAAACTCCTTGATTCCAATTGCACCAACAAATGGAATGGCTAAGATTGGAAATATCAACAGTGTACGAATGACTCTCTTGCCAAAGAAGTCGTATTTTGCCATGATAAATGCGAAAAAGACACCAAGAACAACAGCAGCTGCGGTCACTATTACAGCTATATAGATGGAGTTGAAAATAGCCCCAAAGTCCCAACCCCATATTGCTATGGCATTGAGTGGGGCGCTATAAGCCCCAGCATTGAAATTAAGATAAACGTCTATTTGGCCAGTGACATCATTGTAGATGAATGGCCATATTCCTGGGTCCTTAAAGAGGTTAATAAAATTATTCAGAGTGAAAGCGCCATCTACTGTAGTGAAAGCATACACAGCGACGCTCACCAGGGGCAGTATCAGAAAAAGTGTGAATATGGCAACTACTGCAATCAGTTGAACCGAGGTAATTGTATCCAGCTCGCGTCGCGTTCTTCTGGCTCCAGTAACGACCCTCGCACGGGCTCGCGATGCCCAGTTTCGAGTGTTTGTCTTTGGGTCCCTAAAGAAGCCTCGGACTCTACTCGGGCCACGTCCAAACCAAGAAATTGTTGAACGGGCTCTTCGCGAGAACCACGAGGCTAAACTAAAGGGACCACCCTTGAGGGTGCTCACGAAACTGCTCCGACGATCCGCCGGAACTAGCTCGGGATCTTCCTCAAGGATGTCCGCGTCTTGTACTTCGATGTCTTCGGTCATACCGAAATTCGACGCCTTCTACTATGGGAATTCTAGTAAGACTGCAGCCAGAACTATTGCATACTGTGAGATAGCCTCAGCAGTCCATTGTGACTGGAATGTTGTCTTAGCCCCATCCGTGTCATAGTGCATTGCGGCGTCCAGCTCAATGGCCTTGTCTACATCGAATAGACCACCACTGAAACCGTATGTGGCATTGAATCCTGCTACATTCAACATTGCAGACATCTGGCCTACATAGGTATCAAACTCACCTTGGTTGATGTAGCCTTCATTATATGCCTCGGCTATTTTCGACCAGCATGCTGTAAGTTGGCTCTGTGCATTTGTGAAGACAGCTTGGAAGTATGCTCGGTAGGAATAGCTTGTGAGTGAAGACAAAGTGTCATTGAAGTTAAAGCCAGAAGCAACTACCGCAGCTGCAGTGTCGTAGTAAACGTCTTCAAGGAAGGGACCCCAGAATGGATCTGCACCAGGATCGTCAAATGCCTCTACCATGACTGGAAGCCTAAGAGCTTCAGGGTTTGTCCAAACAGCTTGACCTTCAACACTTAGAATGTAGTCCACGAAGACCTCAGCAAGTTCTTTCTGCGTACTTGTAGCAGAAATTGCGATTGGATCTCCGTTGACAATTGTGAAGTCACCAGGGCTGATGTATTTGACGTTCGGATTGACATTCGTTGACTGGAAGCCGTAGAAGTCAATCGTTAATCCATAACCGACTGCACCCTGTTCAGCTGCCTCTTTGACAGCCGAAGAACCACTGTACATTCCTCCATTTCCGACGATTCGGGCTAGAATTGACCAACCTTCAACCCATCCATAACCTTGGGTAATGATCTCATATGCACGTCTGACTGAAGATGATGCATATGCATCGGCCACAGCAACGGTGGGTAGTATTGGTAGATATTGACCAAGGACAGGGCTGGCTAGGTCAGTCCAGTTC
>JAGXOC010000379.1 GCA_019894665.1 Candidatus Thorarchaeota archaeon | reverse complement strand
CTATTATATCAGTTCCAATCATCGATAAATTTAGACCTATTGTTGCTAGTAAGGAGTCTGAAATTCTGCTGGATATAGCTGACGCCAGTATTTTATCTCCTTGTAGAATTGCTGACGCTTCAATGTGTAAATCTACTTTTAAAAGTCTGCTCAATATTTCATTCATATTTGCAGGTGGAATTTTATGCTTTGCTTCATTTTTCTTTGCCGATTTCGATTTAGGTTTTACTTCTTCTGGTAATTTCAATTTTTGAGATAAAATAGACAAAACTTCAGTCATATCTTGTTCGAGTTGTTCTCGTTTTATATCAAATTCTTCTTGTTGAGCTCTTACTTCTGAAGAGTTAGATTGAACAGTAATCGGAGATAATGATTTCGTTTTAGAACCTTTTTTTGATTTAGATCTTGGAGGACCATAAACTTCTTTATCAGCAATTATGGATCCCTTATATGGCCGTGGTTCTATTTCTTTGAGTAATTTTGAATCGACTAAAGTAGATTTTAGAGATTTTACAGACGGGATATCTGAAAAG
>JAGXOC010000378.1 GCA_019894665.1 Candidatus Thorarchaeota archaeon | reverse complement strand
ATAGAATACGTTTCATTAGGAAAATTGCGGAAAAAATGGGAATAACAGAATTCCTAGAAATATCTGTTGAAAAAGTAAATCGACGATAAAGAGGATCGTAAGGGATTGTTTGGGCAGTAGAACCAAAAGTGTGGATCGCTCGCCCTAGTTTCCGCTTTTTGGTTAAATTTTAACCCCAAACCCAAACTAAGGCAACAACTGTTAAATGTAAAAAAAGAGAAATGAGGAAAAGTGATGTTTCATGTCATTGGAAGAGAATAAGGCGATTGTTCGCAGGTTTATTGAAGCCTATAATAAGCGAAACTTGGATTCATTAGACGAGTTTGTGGCACCAGATTATGTTGACCACACCAATCACATACAAGGTCTGGAAGGCCTCAAACAATTAATGAACATGGGTCTCAAAGGAGTCCCCGATTGGCATGAAACTATTGAAGATATCATTGCTGAAGGGGATAAGGTGTGGGTTAGTCTAGCATATACGGGAACTCATACAGGTGAAATGTTTGGAATAACCCCTACTGGTAATAAGA
>JAGXOC010000377.1 GCA_019894665.1 Candidatus Thorarchaeota archaeon | reverse complement strand
GGTAATAGCAGTTCAAGATCCAGACGAGCTTAATGGTCACGACTTGAGAATTCTAACAAAGAACATCAAAGAGTATCGTAGTTGGCCTTGGTTTCAACTAGTGTTTGGAATAGTATTCGCAACGTCTGTCTTCTGGCCAGATTGGTTCTTTTTCGTTGGATTTGCGGTTATTCTAATCGCTGGATTTTGTTTTCTGGGAAGCAAATATTCCATACATAGAGGCGTATTTGGTTCAGAACCTGGGACGTGAGTTATCAGCTCAACAGAAATCCTTATCATGCAAACTTCTACGAAAAACGATGAACTCCAAAGTACAATACTCCGGAAGCGCTTTCCAGGAATACGGAGTATTGCCATTTTCCTTGCATATGCGGAGGTTGCCCAGCCTGGTTAAAGGCGCTAGGTTGAGGGCCTAGATTTTGTGAGGTTTCAAAAACCTCACAGAAAGGCATTCTCGTAGGAGTTCGCGAGTTCAAATCTCGCCCTCCGCACCATCTCTTTCTTCTGTAGTTCTATCCTTTTACAGGGTAAACA
>JAGXOC010000376.1 GCA_019894665.1 Candidatus Thorarchaeota archaeon | reverse complement strand
GTTTTCTCCAGTTGTGAAGATCAGATTCCCTCTGAAGGAGAAGGCGAAGGGGAAACTGAATCGGAAGAAGCCGAAGTAATTGGTGGACCTGCACCGAATTCCGGTGATGGCATTCCCGATGGTCCCGGATGGTAGTAAGCCATAGGTTTGTAGGTAATTTTATTCGGTAATATTAGAAAATAGTTTAATAAAAGAGCTTGGGCGTCGCATCTCAATCCTTCTTGAGCAGGAATAGTTAAAGTATTAATAAATAAGGACAACAGTTTCAATTTTAATTGTTAAAATCACTTCTAATATTGAAGAATTAACTGATTTAATGGGTGGTCAAAAGAGTGATTTGTTGTTTTCTTCAAAACCTCCTACAATTATTATGATGGTTGGATTACAGGGTGCTGGTAAGACAACACATTCCGGAAAATTAGCAAAGATGTTAAAGGGTGAAGGTAAGAATCCATTAATGATTGCTGGGGATATCTATCGACCTGCTGCTATTAAACAACTGCAAGTTCTTGGCGAAAGGATAGATGTACCT
>JAGXOC010000375.1 GCA_019894665.1 Candidatus Thorarchaeota archaeon | reverse complement strand
CACGCATCCGATTTAACCTCCAATTTCAAAAGAAAATAGTAATGGTTCGTCCCTTTAAACATTCATCGAGATGTTGTAAAACGGGCTAGTTTGTGGCACAAACCACGATGTCGTTCAAAGATTGTCCACTCCTTATATTCATTCGATGCGTGTTCATACTCGTGATTTACAATGTCTGAATCAGCAATTAAGATAACAAATCTAACAAAACGGTTCGATGATATAACAGCCATCGACAATCTCAGTCTTGAGATTGGTTGGGGTGAGCTGTTTGGAATCCTCGGACCTAATGGTGCAGGCAAGAGTACAGCAGTCAACATTCTCAACACCCTTCTAGAGCCTACAGATGGTTCAGCCACCGTCGATGGGCGTGACGTGGTCTTTGAACCAGAGTGTGTTCGAGAGGTGATTGGTGTTTGTCCTCAGGAACCTGCATTCTATCCACATCTTACAGGTGAAGAGAACATCACTCTCATGGGAGAGATGCATCTCGTACCAAAAGATGTCCTCAAGGAACGAGTCAAATCTATGGTTG
>JAGXOC010000374.1 GCA_019894665.1 Candidatus Thorarchaeota archaeon | reverse complement strand
TCATCAAGGAGAAGAAGGCTGACCCGAAGTGGAAGGACTGGGGACGCCTGGGCAAGTGGGAGGTCGCGGGCTGGCGTATCGTGGAGCGGTACGAGGGCCAGCGCAGTGACCAGCTCACGCCCCACACCTACATGGTCATCGATAGGCCATGGGACGTGATGTACACCCACTCCTACGGCCGTGTGTCCCAGTTCTTCATGGGCCTCCTGGAGAAGAAGCTGATGGGCACCAAGTGCCCCAAATGCGGTGACGTCTTCTGCCCCCCCAGGGCCCATTGCTGGCGCTTCGAGTGCAAGCTGGCAGAGACGGAGTGGATCGAGATGCCCTTGAAAGGCACCCTCCACAGCTACGCCATCATGGGCTTTGGCGGGGAGGCATTCTTGGACCAGCTCCCCTTCATCCTGGCCTACGTCCGCGTTGATGGTGCCAACACCATGATCGCTGGCCGCCTTACGGGCATCAGGCCCGAGGATGTGGAGTGCGATACCCGGGTGACGATCCATTTCATCGACGAACCCACAGGCAACCCCATGGA
>JAGXOC010000373.1 GCA_019894665.1 Candidatus Thorarchaeota archaeon | reverse complement strand
CATGTAGTAAGCAGGTCTAAGGGGATGGGACTTGTCTGTGAATTTCACAATCCGTGATCCATCAGGAAAACGGGTTCCAAGGCATGAATTACATCTCCATTCACCAGATTCACAGAATGAGTCGAAGACATACTGAACTTTTTCTGTAGACCCACATACACCGCATTGTTTGACCATATTTACACCTCAGATTCTATCAAAGGCATAAAAATCATGATAAATTGAAGAACTTGAGATGTTATGTTCTCTCAGTGATACAAACTTGTCAAGCGAAGTGCTTAATTTGGGGTATAGTCAGTACACATATGTGAGGAAATCATGAAGCTAGCAAGGTCATTATGCTGCAGAGAGATGAAGAAAGCAGATGTTGTTGATTCATCGGGAAACAAAGTTGGCAAAGTCGGAGATTTGACATTTACATTTGATAAAGAATTGAAGTTTTCAAAATTCATTCTAGCTGGACCACGATTTGAGGAATTTCTTGAATCAATCAAGGTTCGACCGGATAACGATCCAGTCTTTGATGGTTCACTAA
>JAGXOC010000372.1 GCA_019894665.1 Candidatus Thorarchaeota archaeon | reverse complement strand
GATGATCAACCGCGCTAACGAGGAAGGAACTACAATCGGCGAACTCGCTGGAAAGTTCATCGCAGAGTATCATGTGATAGCTAAACAACTCAACCTGAAGCCAGCATCAGCAAATCCTCGTGCCACTGAGCATATTGATGATATCATCGAAATGGTTGAACTCATCATCAAGAACAAGAAAGGATACGTCGTGGAAGGAGATGTCTACTTCGATGTGAGTGAGTGGAAAGATTATGGGGCTTTATCAAAAATACCCCTCGATGATCAATCCGCAGTAGCTCGAGTAGACGCAGATGATAAAAAGCAGGATTCACGTGACTTTGTTCTGTGGAAAGCAGAAAAGCCCGGTGAACCCTCTTGGGACAGTCCATGGGGTAAAGGGAGACCTGGCTGGCACGCTGAGTGCTCAGTTATGGGAAAATATTACCTAGGATTGCCATTCGACATTCATGGAGGCGGTCAAGACCTTATCTTCCCACATCATGAAAATGAAATCAGCCAATCATCAGCGGCTTACGGAATTGAAACTCCAGTGA
>JAGXOC010000371.1:285-536 GCA_019894665.1 Candidatus Thorarchaeota archaeon | reverse complement strand
CTCAGAAATGCAACCTCTACGCTGTGCCTCAAGACATTCTGACCAAAGCTCGTTCTGTAATTCAATGACCCTATCATCGACACTATCTTGTTGTTAAGGCCCCGAACATCAACCTCAACAGCCGCCGCCTTGCCCAACTGAAGTATCTTATCATGAACATCCTTCCGCGTTTGTGCCACCAGCTCTTCAATACGTGTCGGGTGAATCCTCCCGTCCTGTATCAGACGATCCATACTCAACCGCGCCACCTC
>JAGXOC010000371.1:0-275 GCA_019894665.1 Candidatus Thorarchaeota archaeon | reverse complement strand
CTCAGAAATGCAACCTCCACACTGTGCCTCAAGACATTCTGACCAAAGCTCGTTCTGTAATTCAATGACCCTATCATCGACACTATCTTGTTGTTAAGGCCCCGAACATCAACCTCAACAGCCGCCGCCTTGCCCAACTGAAGTATCTTATCATGAACATCCTTCCGCGTTTGTGCCACCAGCTCTTCAATACGTGTTGGGTGAATCCTGCCGTCCTGTATCAGACGATCCATACTCAACCGCGCCACCTCGCGACGCGTCGGATTAAAGCCGCT
>JAGXOC010000370.1 GCA_019894665.1 Candidatus Thorarchaeota archaeon | reverse complement strand
GTTCAGCTTTGACAAGCTCATAGGGAGTGTTCATAGTGCTCAAAGCACTGATCTTTGATTTTGATGGCTTGATCCTAGATACAGAATCTTCGCTCTTTGAGGCTTGGCGAGAGATTTTCGATGAGTATGCTCTCGAGATTCACATGGAAGACATAGAGGTCTCTCCAGCTGTAGATTTTGATGAGATGGCAGATCTTACTGAGGGATACAGTGGTCGTGACATCAGTATTGTCTGCCGTGAAGCAGCAATGGAACCAATTAGAGACCTTCAACGTACCGGTAGAATGGACGACGAACGAGAAATTCTGGACATCCGACCTGTTTCTAGGGATGACTTCTTGAGTGCAATCGAGAACATCAGACCCGCAACACCCCCAGAGGATGTCAAGAGATACATTGACTGGGCGGAGGGTTCCTAGAAATTGGGGATGAAAGAAAAGAGTCGTGAGAAGACCAGAGAAGAAACAGAACCCGAAGTAGTGGAAACTGAAGTTAGCCCAGAAATTGAAGAAGTTGTTGAACAGGTCGAAGTTGAAAC
>JAGXOC010000036.1 GCA_019894665.1 Candidatus Thorarchaeota archaeon | reverse complement strand
GATGATGGTGAGGGTGCAACCGCAACCACAACTATCACAGTGATTCTAGATGAAACAGCACCACTAGTCGACCAACCCGCTAACATTACGTACGAGATTGGAAGCTTCGGGCACGAAATTATGTGGAATATCACTGAGGCAAATCCTGACTTCTACAACATCACCCGAACCTCAAACGAACCCGTGAATAATGCCACTCTCATAGAATCAGGTCCTTGGGATGGAAACAACATCACCCGAAATGTTGATGGACTGAACGTTTCTCGATGGTACCTCTATTCATTGTTCTTGAACGACACGTTTGGTCGAAATACAACAAATTATGTGAATGTAACAGTTGTACCTGATTTAACTGACCCTACAATAACATCTCCTGAGGACCTTTCATTTGAGTTCGGAGAAGACGGCTATGAGATTCTGTGGCATGCATATGACAGTAATCCTAAGAATTACACGATTATTGCAGTGATTCTGTTTAACGATACTAGTTATGGACAGGTTTCAGAGTTACACACGTTCATAGACATTGAAGAACTTGATTGGACCTTCGTAGACCCTGATGGTGGAGACTTGGTTACGGTTGTTGATGGTCTCTTCTTGGGTAACTACACAATCACTCTTACACTCTTTGATGACTTTGATAGAATGACCAATGATTCTGTCAATGTTACTATCTATCGTGATGAGCGTGCACCGATAATAATCTCATCTGGAGATCTTTCATATGAGGAAGGATACACTGGATATAGCATCAATTGGACCATTGAAGAAAACAATCCGTTGAACTTCAATCTCACACTTGACGGTGATGTGTATGAGAATGGTACTTGGGATGGAGAAGAGTATGTCTTAGGTGTTGATCGATTCGCAGTTGGAGTTTATCTCTATAACATGACCTATACTGATTTCTTCAATCAAAGTGCGTTCTCTTTGATTCAAGTTGAAGTCACCGCTGATGCACATGTACCAACAGTTGCAGAAGTTAGTGCATTTCAAACGTTCTCATCAGTGACCACCAATAATCTGACTATTCATGCATATGTGTGGGATCTGAATAATATCAGTAATATTGAGATTCAATGGGGTGTTGGGGACCCAGAGGTTGTTGACTTTGAGTTTGAAACCATGGATATGGAGCAATCTGAGATTGAAAACATATTCACTGCATCACTTGGTGAGTACAATCATGGTGTTGTGGTCTGGTACAAGGTCGTAGCAGAGGACAATGCTGCTAATCCGCTTGAGTTTGACTCAGGCTGGATTGCTGTGGAAATCACAGGTCAGGGGATTGACAGAGTGCCCGCAGTACTATACGCTGGAGTTGTGATTCTAGGTGTTCTATCCCTCTTGGTGATTTTAGTCCTATACACACGAACAAGAACAAGGTAGCCGAATTAGGCATTCAGTAGTTCTAGTACTTGTAGAGGAATTTGATTACGATTCATGGTAGTCAGTTCAACAAGATTCACATCACTTCGAGACCTAACTTCATCAAGAAAGGGGTGTTTTCGCAACTGGATTGTACCCACAACACGACCTGTGTTTAAACAGCTTAGAACCTCCATTGTAAAGTTTTCAGAGTAGAGCTCCATCTTTGCAATCTCATCAATGATGATTAATCGACCAGATTCACGAGCCTTTTCCAGCTCCGGCACCATAATTGAATCAATGTCATCTAAGTTGACCCGATATTTGCTAACTTTCGGACCGGACTTCAAATTTACGTGAGCTAATGTTCCCATTTTACCTGACAATGTTTCAATTGCAAAACCGACTCTTCGTCCTTCTTCTCTGATTTCTTTGGACCAGAATCCAGCCACACTACTTGGGTCGAGTTGCTCAACTATGCTCCTGATTGCCGTCGTCTTGCCTGTTCCAGGTTTGCCGGTCAAGAGCACATTCTTTCTCATCATGATAAACTGAACCTAATGTGGAGGCTTCAATTTGAATCTCTTATTCTTCTTCAGTCGTGCTGTGTTAATTACAGCTTGGAGATCTTTCTCATCAATCTCCTCTGCTTCAACAAGTCCTTCCTTGATCACTGCTTTGAGAGCTTTGTCCCCTCTTTTACTTCTTACCAGCACAGTAGTCCAACCGTCATCTGAACCAATGTTCCCGCATGAGAGGTCAGAGTTCATCCCTGTCAGATCGGTACAGTATGAACATGACGAGGCTGCAATAGCGTCAAGGTCCTTCACTGGCCAGCTCTTATCTTCACCACCTACAGTCACAATGAAGTTTCCTTTTGTGATAGCGAACCTTTCGACCTCGCCAATGTCAAGACCTTCACCTTTCAGAAAACCCACGAGACCATCATAGTCAAAGGACTCCATACAGAAGAGGCTGATCTTGAATACATCAGTTTTCGAATCTATGTTGAGATAACTCCCTTGATGTTCTTGCATCCTCTGGATTGCATCAATATTGCAAGCAGTTCCAACCACACCTATTGAGGATAGATTCTCTTTGAAGCAGTTATGCATCTCTTCAATTACCTGAGAATGAGTATAGATTGTCCCTCCAGAATCAAGAATATCCTCTTTGGTTGTAACCCTCTTGGCAACTGGCATCCATGGTAATTCCTTAGATTTGCCAGCTACGACTGCAGCTTCGATTTCTTTCTTGTCAAGCAAATATCCTAGGACTGATGTCACTGCCCCCCCGTCTTGATGATTGTGATCACCAAGGGTCTTTACCCTCCAAACACTTGAAAATTCACCAATGATGTCATCCTGAAGAACAGAAGTGCGAGGACACATAGCATAACAAGTTCCACACGCTATGCACTTGCCAGTTAGAACGGGCACATACTTGTTTTCAATACGTTCCCCGGTTATTGCTTCTACTGGACATCCTGCCACACATGAGCCACACTCAACGCAGGCTCCCGTTATCACAACCTCTCTTTCAAGTTTCTTAAACGCATAGCGCTTTGTGTTCTCTTTCAACCAAGCTTGACTCTTCTCTACCGCGGTGATGTGGTCTCTGGTCACTCTATATTCCTCGTGAATCGATTTTGTCTGGTGGTAGGATGGTGGTATTTAGAACTGCCGGAATTTACTCGTCGCAAAGATATATCAAGATGAGACAATCGTCAAGCTCTGATTGAAATGAAACTCTCTAAAGACCAAATCGACATGCTACTCAGTGCTAGCGAGAAACAAGTGTGCGTCACTGACGAATGTTGTGTTCAATTGGTGGCAGTAGCTGACCTCCCAAGCCGATTCGGAGAGTTTCAGATTGCCGGGTTTGTCAGTCCCTGTGATGGAAAAGAGCACACAGCTATAATCAAAGGAGATATCGTAGGGAAAGAAGGTGTTGTCACTCGAGTCCATTCGGAATGCTTGACTGGAGATGTGATGGGCAGTCAACGTTGTGACTGTCGCGACCAGCTCTTGGAATCATTGAAGATTATCGAGAAAGAGGAAGAAGGCATTGTCCTCTACCTTCGACAAGAGGGACGTAACATCGGCCTAACTGAGAAAATCAGGGCTTATGCCTTACAAGACCAAGGTTTCGACACTATCGACGCAAACATTCACCTAGGATACAAACCAGATGAGCGTGACTATGGTATTGCTGCTAATATCCTAAACAACTTGCAAGTTAAATCTATCAAATTGCTGACCAATAATCCTGAGAAGATTCGACAGCTAACAGAGGCGGGCATCACAATCGTTGAACGTCTTCCCCTCATCATTGAACCCACTGAATACAGCCGAGCCTACATCGAAACCAAGGCAAGACGATCTGGACATTTATTCGGAGACCTAGCTGAAACTCGAGACATTGACGAAATCCTAAGATAGCTTGGTTTGTTCACCAGCAGCTTTCTTGTCTATCCTCTTTGCAACAGAATCAACATGTTCTTTCAAAACATCCTCCGAATTGTCAGCTTTCACAAACACAGGAACACTATCAAGTCCAGTTGCTATATAGCTAAATAAAAGCCATGACCCCGGTGGGAATTCAAGGGTCTTATCCAGAATACTTAGATCGATTTGGAAGGAGCTACTCACCACAGTTCTATCATATGGTCTCGGTAGCGTGCCTACGAAAAAGGTATGGAGCTGCTGCATGATGTTTGTGTTCAGATAAGCAATCCTCTGGGTGGCGATCGCGCCTCCAAGACCATACTTCCTACCTTGTCGGAGTAGTCTCTCCACTGCAGCACTGTACTGCCCAAGATGTCCACTCGCGATTGAAGGAATGAACTCTTGTGCCTCATCAAATACAAATAGAATCTGGGGTTTGATCTCAAAGTTCCTCTTTCTGTAACGAAGTGCTGCGCTGGTAAGTTTGATTACAAGGTCTCTCAGAGTATCTGGATCTGCGATTGAGATACACACAACTCTCTTCGGTCCACTGAGTTTCTTCAACAAATTCAACCAATGAATGATGATTCATCGTCATCCATAGTACTCCCTCGGGACTCCTTTCAATATCCTTAGCTTCTCAAACGAAGATAAGAAGATTACCCGGTATCGGCGAGTGTCAGACTTTCTCCTCTGTATTCAAGTTTTAGTTTCATAAGGGCATATGTAAGACCCACGACAATAATCATACCTGCTATGCTTGCGATACCAAATACGGGTCGTAAGCTTCCAAAGTAATCCCAAAGTAAAGCTCCAATGAATTGACCAAACAATCGTGCCGTACTCATTATTAACTGAAATGTTCCAAGTGCACGACCCTTCATCTCATTACTAACGCCATTGACTGTAAGGGTCTTTTCAGCTCCACTCCAGACCACTATTGGCGCAGCCAGTAGGATGTTCAAGATGATGAGGTCGAGAAATGAGGAGCCATATGAGAACAGCCCTACAATGACCGCAGTTGACAAAGTCCCAGTGATCAATGCGGCTCTGATATTCCTGTCAGTAGCGGAACCAAGACTGTACATCAGAACGACGCAGGTTATAGACCATGCACCCCATGCAAACGCATAGTTTGCTTCACTGACCCCCCATCCATTTACCACTAAATTCCCCATAAATGGAAATGCAAAGTTCATCACAAAGATAAAGCCAAACATTCCGGCCGCAAATATCCAGAAATTACGACCTAGACCTCTGAACGTGATTATTGAACCGGCTCTAGCTTTCTCAATGATATCATGACCAAGTGATTCTCTCACTCCTCGATAGGTTGCTACCATTGCTATTACGGCTCCAATTGCCGCCAGAAGATGAAGGTCACCGGCTACATACCCCACATTTAGAAGAACTCCCGCAAGCACCGGACTTAGTCCATCAATCAAGAATGCTGGTAGGAGCACCATGTTGAAAGTTCGAGCTGCATTAACGCCACTTGTCTGCGCTATTTCATCTGCAGGCATTGCACTTGTCATGATAATGATGAATGCCCATCCCATTTCGATGAATGCGTATTCGAGGGGAATCAATGGCCAAACAGGAAAGAAACGCAGGGCTACGAGTCCCACGAATATTGGTACAAAACCAAAAACCATTGCGTTCTTTCTTCCCACGTAATCTGCTATTGTTCCTGATATTGCATAACCCACTATCATTGCGAATGTGCCAATTGAGATAGTGAGTCCTATCTGCCAGAGTTGGTTGACATTGGCCTCAACAAAGATACTAAACTGCCAGATCCACACACTCATTGAGAACTGTCCAATTCCTGTGATTAGTGCGAGTCTTCGAAGGTTTCCACTCAAACCAAATCGTATTTTCTCATCTAACCCAGTTTCGACTATTGGTTCGACTTCTGTCGGGGGTCCAAAATCTGGGTCGGTCATTCATTATTACTCCGAAAACAGAAACTTGGAGCTACTGGTTTCCTTATGATGCTGACTGTCTGAGCGTAGCCATTGTGACACAACCCTTAAAGTGTGCATTTTTCGATAGCAGACTCGCGTTCAAAATCTGGATGGAGACCAACCGTGATCACTCTGGAAGATGCAGACCTACGCCTGAACAGGGCTGTCACATTTGAATGGCTGTATGCGAACGGTCTCGGTGGCTATACGTCTTCCACAATTGTCGGTCTTAATGTGCGCGGTTACCACGGTTTACTTGTTTCTTCACTGAGCCCCCCAGTTGACAGATGGTTGACTCTCTCTAGGCTTGACGAAGCCCTTGTGAACAAGGAAGGAGAATGCAATCTAAGTACTGAGCAGACCAAGAGTGGTGTAACTCATAGAGGCTATCGATACCTGAAACGATTCGAACTAAATCCTCTACCTCAGATGGTCTACAAGACTGGTTGCGTTGAGCTTGAGAAGACTGTGTTTATGGCCTATCGGCGAAATCTCACGGTAGTGAACTATGAGATAACAAACACTGATGAGACCATCTTCACAGTGACCCCTGTTCAAACATGTAGAGACTTCGATGCTCGACCTCCACATCTCGATTATACCCCCGAAATAGAGGTTGTTGATGAGCATTCATACTTTTCCTTTGATGACCGTCCCAATAGTCCATGGATGTTCGCCTATACGCCCGATGCTGAGTTCATGCCTAGTGATATCAGAGTAACCGACCCTCAGATCTACAGAAAGGACAAGGCTATGGGACTCCCCCATGAAGAAGAGATGATTATTCCCGGTGTATTCCATACTGTCCTTGAACCGGGTGAGCATTTCCTATCATTCCTCTTTGCAGTCAGTCATACTCAAAAAGAACTGATGAATGGTCTTGGTCCATTAGCTAAGGCTGAGAGAAAGGATTTTGCAAAACTCAGATTTGAGGAGCTTCGGCGAAGGAAGATGTTGAATGATCGCGCATATGCCATGTCCTCAAAAGAGCGCGATGAGGATATTGAATGGCTTATCTTAGACGCTGATACCTTCATTGTAGATCGGGCATCTACAAAGATGCGTTCAGTAATTGCTGGATACCATGAATTAGCTGACATCGGGTTGGATGCTCTCGTTTCCTTACCTGGACTCACAATGTCGATTGGTAGGTTCCAAGATGCCCGAGCTGTCTTGACAAATTATGCTAGACACTCAAGATACGGATTGGTCCCCAATGATTTTCCAGACCGTGGAATTCAACCAGAATACGACTCTGTTGATGCGTCTTTATGGTTCATTATGGCTTGTCACAAATATCTAGAGAGTACAAATGATGTTGAGTTTCTCCGAGGTATCATTTGGGATACGATGGAGTCCATTATTGCCTCATACCGAATTGGAACCAAGTACAACATACATGAAGATCACGATGGTCTGATCATATCCGGTATAGAGGGGGTTGAGGTTTCTTGGATGAATGAGCATATCGGTGATTGGTGTGCAACTCCTAGAATTGGCAAGTGTGTTGAAGTCAATGCACTTTGGTTCAATGCCCTTATGGCAATGGGTGATATGTGTGAATTAGTGGGAAGAGACCCCTACGAGTTCAGGGCTGTTGCATCATGGATTCGTGAAGCATTCCAGCAGACCTTTTGGGATGAGGAACTCGGATACCTCTATGATGTGGTCACAGATGAAGTAAATGATGATTCAATCAGACCAAACCAGATTTTTGCACTGAGCCTTCCATATCCGTTGTTAGATGACATTCAGGCCAACTCTGTTTTGAAAGTCGTTACAAAAGAACTCCTGACCCCTTTTGGATTGCGTACTCTGTCCCCGTCTGACCGACGATATGCGAGAGCCTACACAGGTGGTCCAAAGAGCCGGGCTGCGGCTACTCATCAAGGTACTGTACATCCGTGGCTCATTGGACCTTACATAACCGCATGGCTTAATGTAAATGGCCGAACTGACGCGAACATGGCAAAGGCGCAGAAGAATATCTTTCGACCAGTTTTGAATGCCGTTCGACGAGGTTGCATGGGCACAGTTTCTGGTATGTTTGATGGTTCGAAACCCCATAGAGATCGGGGTTGCGTTTCTCGAGCAAGAAGTGTGGCTGAACTGCTCCGTGTCTACTTCGATGAGCTATAGATGAATCATCCATAATACATTATATGCAATATTGTAGGATATTATTTGCAGTTCGTCGGTTTTTTCCATCAGAGGTCAATAGGATTGATCCTTTGATGAACACCAAAATGAAATCAAGAGTCAGCACCTCTCTCCACTCTAACAGAGGAGGTTGCTGCACGCTAGGCTTTTGGTGAGGTGTATATAATGAAGAGAATAAATACGGTACTAATCGTGGCTCTCCTTGTTCTGAGCTTTGCTGTAACAGCTAGTTTTGTCAGCGCCCAGACGACCGGAGACCCATTCTTATACGTGGCCTGGGATGTTACCGAAGAACAGGACACGTTTGAGCACACTGAGGAACATTCACAGTGGGTTTTCGGCCCCCAGCCAACCGTGGAGATTAGTTACGCAGATAATGGTACTTCCATTGCCGAGAACTACTATAGAGTAGAACGCAATGTCGATCTTCTAGTTGACATTACAATCCCTAAATCCTTCTTGGGTGAAGGGGTTAATCTCGATGTTGTCCACTTCTGGGCTTCAACTGGTGAAGATGGTGGTACCTTCTTTGTGCTAGAATACAACGTCACATCTGACGAGTGGAATAAACTAAACTTTCATGCTGCAGCTGGAGTCGATGCACCAGTATCATCTGATTTTGTTTCCCTTGATACTGATAGCAGTGAATTCAATGACAATACTGGACTTAACCGATATGAAGTGACATTTGCGTTTAGGTTTACATTGCGGATTGTGAGAGGTGTCTTCTGGTCTGGAATGCAGGCAATTGATACCCTTGGTCGTCCCGCAACGCCTTCTTGGCTGGCATCTGTCAATGCTGGAGGGTTTGCAGTTCCACCTCTTGGTCTTGGTATTGATATTGCTAGCCATGTATTCGAACTACCTCAGTACTACTATGCTGAAGTCACTGATGGAGCTGGAGATATTCTCCACTATGTTGATGTAGGAGATGAGTTCACGCTCAACCTCGAAGCCAATGAAGCTCTAGGTGCGGCAGTACTGCCTTTTGCTACCACCTATGGCAAGTACACTAAAGACTACGACTTCTCAATGCCCGTGAACTTCTTCTCCCCTGTAACCCCTTGGATACATGCGACTGAGATGCCGATGGTACTATTCTTTGTCTACAATGGCACACATGCTTACCCAATTGCAGGATATCTAGATAGCATTTCATGGACTTGGAGTCCCGAGATATTACAATGGGTGGTCGACTTTGACTTCCTTTACAATGCCTCGATTGATGTTTCCGAGTTCTATGTTCCAAGTGGAACTACAATCGAAAATGGTGGGGCAAAGATCACATGGACTGGCTCTTTCACAGACCAGCTCGATCTTGATATGGACGATTACAAAGTCGGTGGAAAGATAACTCCTGAACCATCCTTTTGGTTTGTAATCAACCAAGATAGCGATAGGCTTCAGCCACACCCTGATATTGAGAAACACAATACCGTGAGTCTTGCATTCCAGCAGGAATTCATTGAGGCATTCGTTAGGAAGGATGGTCTTATCGCTGATAGGGCAGTTCAAGGTGACATTCTCAATCTGACTCTGAATATCCATGCACCCGAGAGTCTTGTCAATGGTACTTCTTACATTGAGATGAATGATTTCAATGTGACAGCTGGGGAAGCCCTTGAGATTGATATCGGTGGTATGTATTACCATGTCCATCGACAAAACATCACTGTGTGGTTAGAAACGGAAGGTTTCGAGTCAAACGCCACTCATTACTGGCGTCACACAACTCGTCACTTCATCTTTGTTGACTTTGAGCTTGACATAGCTTGGTCTGTTTCAACTGTGACCAAATATGTTCACACATTAGATGGTGTCTTTGTTAACATAGAAGTAGACCTCGATGTGGGTCTTATTTTGGTACATGATTGGAGCTGGACAATTGGTGCTACCGAATCAATTCTAGATATTGGTTTGGAGTTTTCTGCTGAGGCTCCATCAATGGTCGTGAGTTCAGCGCACATTGCATCAGGTGGTCTTGGTTGGTGGCAAACGAATTTGTCACTTGCTGGTTTGAACACTTGGGAATTGTATCCAGCTGGACCTGAACCAGGTAACAATACTGCATCCTTCAATGAGGAAGTAGCGAGCGATGTGATCTGGAGCCCTTCACACTTCATTCTTGGTGAGGTTGATTTCTATGAACCACAAAGATGGGTTATAACTTCGGATGGCGCTATCGACCTCGATGGCAATGTGTTTACCACTGATGACCAATACTTCATCAAGCGAACTGGATACTGGCACGACTGGGGTAACACATCGGTTGAGAAGATGGAAGTTCGCGTTGCTTTTGAGCCAACACCTGGTCGAGATGGTGACGAATATTGGTCTGCCAGCTGGATGGGTGTCATACAGCTCGAGATGGAGTTCGAAGCTAACGAGACATTCTACTGGTTCCACACCGATATGTCTCCTGTCAATCAGAGTGAGCTAAGTGACATCCGTGATCAGGTCTGGGCTGATAATGTAGCTGACATTGCTGCACCCGAGTACAAGTATGTCTCTTGGATGACAGAGAATCGAACAATCGATCTAAGCGGCATAACTGGACTTGATAGCAATACTTGGACCAACACCTGGTTCTTCTGGGGAACACACCAAGCATTCATGGTTTCTGTGTCAGACAGCAGTCGTTTGGCTGCTCACTTCAGAGCACAGTACGCAGGTCTTCTCATATTCAATGATGACCCATTAGGAGCATCTCCAATGGCACCTGACTTCTACTTTGAAGACGGTCAATTGGTGACAGACGAAGTTTCGCATCTGGTACTTATCGACTCAATCGGGTCCATAGAGTTCCGCCAACCATTCGGAGCTACCAATGGAACCGGTGCGGTCATAGTATCACCCGATACTGAGGTGGCATTCGGAGTATCAATCTTCGACGTGGATGTGACAATCTATCCTCTTCAGATTGAACACACAAGAGGAGTCCGTGGCCCTTGGGCTTTCCGTGAATCCTATGAAGGTGCTATAGATCTGAATCAGAATGACTTTGATTACGCAATCTCACACGCAACCGTTGATGAAATGGCGTTTGACATATCATTCAATGTGGATCAAGTCATCTACGACCCACTTGATGCAACAAAGTGGAATCATGCAGTATCCTTCAAGATCGATCAGAAGATAGGTGATTTCACCTTGGATAGGTTCGATCAGAGCGTGCTGGATGAAAGGAGCCTAGCCGTGAACTTCTTCGGAGTTCTAGGTACAACTGGTCGTACACAGCATGCAGTTGGGGATCGCCCAGTCACAGACACCAACGCTGATAGCACTGGTGCAGACTACTACCAGTTTGGAAGTGCCGGCAGTCCATATGCCAACGTGACAATGGGAGGTCTTCCATACACTTGGGGTGGCGATGGTCACAGTACCGTCTATACTTCAGGTTCATCCACCGTACCCATCGGAGCTTTCAGTGCTATGTATCAATCCACTTCTGGACAGTCAGTAACTGATTGGAGAGTTGATGCTTCGATGCTGTTCATGACTTCAGGTTATGAGCACTGGGGCGGTCATGAGATCATCTGTGACCCCGTCTTTGTTGCCTATACTAGTGCGTATCAGAGCACTGGACCAACAACTCCATTCACACCGGGAGGGGGTAACCCACTAACTCTCTATCTGATGGTCGGAGGGGTTGTAGCTCTAGTAGTCGTTGTCTGTATGCTCTATAGGCGTCGATAGTCTAACTTCGGAAGACCGGGCCAATGGTCCGGTTCTTCTTTCTTCTTTTTCTAAAAATATTTACAGCAACTCTTCAGGAAGAGTGTCAGCGACAGTTGTTGGATCACTTAGGAAGCTATTGTCGGGTGGTATGACAACACTCCAACCCATGGAATACTCATAGGATGCACACGAAGCAAATCCCATTGATTGCCAGTCACTGATATTTAGAGGTGCTGCAGTCACATGGGAGTGAAAAAGGAGTGCCATCAGTGGGTCAACAATGACAGCTACTACATCATCTGGATGCTTTGCTACAATCGACCCCATGCAGGTACCGAAGCGATCTTTGGCTTCTGCAAATGATTCTCCCTCCTCAGGAAGAAATTCTTCATTCTGCCACATCTTTTTGAGTGTTTCATTAAATGATTCTAAGTCATCTAAACTATTGCCAAACTTCACCAAGTCCAAGCATTTCAACTTCTTAATTTTTGACTCGAATTCTTTTGCCAAAACATCGGCTGACTTTGAGGCAATCTTGTTTGTGGCTGAATAGAGAATCCTCACACCACTTGCCACTCTAGATCGTGCCATTTCAAAGAGCTGATTCTCCCCCCGTTCTGTGAGTGTTTCAGAATTTAACCTGTCATGGTCTCCCACAGTAATGACATACACCATTGTTCGGGGTTCTAGTCGTTTGCCAACTTCTCTCTCTTGGACATATTCGAACATGGTCAGTACCCGCCGTTGATTTCTTTTCCGAGCTTACTAATATATCTCAGTATCATATCCTCAATGGCACCTACCAAAGGGTTCAGGATTAAAAGAGTGTACTCAATCTGTAAAGTTCATATTGCCTCGTGAAGTTATGTTTCCTGAGGTTCCAACGTTATGAGAATCACTCCTGATAAAATGAATAAGTTGGATGGAAGAACTTGTTTTGTCTGCGGCAAGTATCTTCTCAATAATACACCTGATGATTTGTCGTATCTCCAGGTACACACAGGCGGAACTATGAAAGTCAAACCCGATACCTATCATCTGTTTTCCTGTCCAAATTGCAATAAGCTTGCTCACAAGAGATGCTGGTACAACGTTGGAGAGAGGAAGAAACGCAAGGGATTATTCGGCAAGGAGTGGCAGATGATCTGTCCTGGGTGTGGCCATGTTTTATCATCGCCCCGGTCAAAACGAACCGGTTGGAATAGAGGTTATGAGATACCTGGGCATCCAGACACTGACCTTCTAGAGCTCCAAGTTCCAGAAGTTATGTCTTGGAAGGCAGGCTCTGTATTTGGGAAGATTGGACGCGCGATTGGCAATTTCTTCCAAGCCGTTGGACTCAGTTCGTTGACCGACCCAGAGAAAAGCTCCATTGGGCGAGCTGCACAGAAAATCGGAAAGAGTATCCAGGATGTTGCAGATCGCGTATTCAAATTGAACATACCCCCTGAGAAACGTTCTGAGATTCGAGACCTCAAGTGTCAGAACTGTGGAGCACCACTTCCATTACCTGGTGAGTTTGAAGACGCTGTGGTGTGCGCTCATTGCGGTACTGCTCACCTTCTCTGAAATGCGTCTTATTCAGACCAAATGCATTGGGGGACTCGCGCGAGATTCATTAATAAACGCCCAGAAACCATTCTAGATGAACCAGCCAGTTGGAGGCTTTGATTCCGAATGCCAGTATATCTTGAGTTTAATGAGTCAACCTCTCAGTTCTTCGAGTCCACACGTAATGCAAGTGACGATACAATTTTGCTAGTGGTCGATGAAGCACAGAAGAAGTTGATAATGACCGTACCCTCTGGGAAGACAATGATATCCCGTCGTGCCGCTGAACGTCAAGCCAGAGGCATCACAAAGACCGGTTTTCTCTGTAATGACGGTGGTCGTTACGGCAGAGATCACGAGCTTGAGATCTTGGGCGAGGGTGGACAACTTCCCGATCGCCTCAAAGAAAGTCCTAGAGAAGTCTATTAGAACTAGAGCCCCGTTAATGGGCTCCCAATCCTTTTTCAGGACGGACGTCCACATTTTATCCATGCTTTTCGCAGCTTTAAAGCGAAAGCTTAAATATTAACGATAGTGAACTAATAGCGAGGTTCAAGGTAATGAAATGTGTTGAACTGAAGTACAGTGATATCAGAAGCAAGGATGTAGTCGACTCCAACGGAGAGACGGTCGGCGAAGTCATGGATTGGATTTTTGGTTGTGGTGAAAATAAACTCAACCCGAAGTATATCGTGCTAGGAGGCGGTAGGATTGAGGAATTTCTTGAATCCATTGGTGCCCGACCAGATATTGATCCTGTCATCAGATTTGAAGATGTCGACTCGATTTCTGACAAGGTCTATTTGAACGTTGATAGAGACTCCTTAAAGAAGACAATCGATCCTGGAGTTTTAGATGAATCAGATTTCACATTCTCAAAACTCTCTGACATCAAAGTTATTGATTCAGATGGGTTCAAAGTCGGGTTTGTCATTGACATCTGGTTTGATGAAGACGGTATGATGTGGCTTCTGCTCGGAGGCGGCTTTTTTGAAGAGCTTCTTGAACGACTGAAAGTCCAACCTGACATTGATCTTCTTGTCCCACCACACTTTATCGAGTCTATAGATAAGACAGAGATCAAACTAACTGTATCAAAATTCCAGCTTGAATCCACTTGTGAAGACGAGTACAAGAAACTGCAGAGGCAATATGCAGGCGAAGCACCTCATGAAGATGCTCGCTATGCACAACTTAGACTCGGTTCTGGTCCTAGTAGAGGATTCGTGTAAAGTTGTTTGAGATGGATGTGAGATGAGAATCCATCCGTTCTCACATCCAGTGCTCCTATCTGAAAATGGCTCGATCTGCTGAATATTTGTAACCGAGGTAGAGGAAACCTAGCAGAATCAGTATTAGAAAACCAATGAAAAGAAACCCAATTGGGAGGAAGATCGACAGCATAAAGCTTAGTCCAAATACTCCCTGCATGCGCGACCAAGATTTGAAACTACTAGCGGCTCTTTGAATGAATAATACATCATGACCATTGAGAGTGGTGGGGTCCTTCCTTGTGATTTTCCTGAGATAGAATTCATCAATGTTAAGATCGTCTGGTCCATTATGGAATGCAACCGCAATGACCACATAACTGATCAAAACTCCAAATTTCGTGTAGGTCATTGCCAAAATGAATACCTCAAAGATGACTGCCAACACTAGAATAAATGCAATCAGAAGAAGGATTGGTCTTTCATTCAAAGAGGAAAACCTACCACGTTTCCAAGGAGTGAGGAACAATGGGTCTTTGCGAAGCCTGAATGAAACGCTTTCTTCGCGGATTCCTTCAACCGCTATACCATCTAAGTTGTTTTTGAAAGACTCAGCGGCATCTGTCATATCCAGACGTTTCGCAGCTACGAAGAGAGTGAAAATTCCTACACCCAGAAGGAAGATGTCAAGAAACTCCATTGCTTAACCACTGAGCTATACCCACTTGAGCGGGCATATACCTATGCTTTGAGATAGTGTGTAGCTTATTTCCAACGAGTGAGTCGTTCAGACTTCGGTCTAAATGTAGCTGAAAGAGATTTGTTACGTGCCCGAATTAACTCAATACGCCCCTCTCCGGTCCTTTTTCCAGACAGAAACATATGCTACCTTCCAATTGATACGTTACAGAAGGGACATGGTATAACCTTCCCTTCCTTGAGATCTTCAACATTCTTCAGTGTTAGAGCCGATCCGCACATAGGACACAACCATGCACTAAGTCGTTCTCTCAGGTCATCGATCGCTGGTAGGATCATTGCCTGATCTTCGCCAGTGACTCTCAGAGTACAGCTCGCCCCTTTAACTCCCTTTGGGCCAGTGACACTGATTTGGACACCAACATTTTTTCCAGTGTACTTGCCTTTGGCAAAACCACTGATCTTCGCGTACACAATTCCATCAGTTTCCTCAAAATCACTACTGACTTCAAAGAAATTTGACTCGTCCACTAGTCTCAGAGCTTTATCGTACATCTCTGCAGGAGTCCATTCTTCTACCTTGATGACTATCTCTCCGTGCTCATGTTCCTTCAACTTCAATTCAAAGTCTTCAGGACTAACTTGGTCTGGAAGAAGCAAATCACAAACCGACCGAATCACAAATGGTTTTGTGCTGAGTGTGTGAGCCTTCCCCTTCATGTCAACATATGACACACCTGCAAGGACATCACCCCGTACACAATCTTGAGTGGGGATGAAGTCGAAAGTAGGACTCCTGAATCCTCCTGGTTCTATCTTAGAGAACTGACAATCATCCTCACCCGACAACTTCAGAGTCCCTTTTGGAAATGAAAGAAGGTACACTCGAACATCTGTTATCATGTATTGTGAGGCATTCACAACCTTTACCTTGAACCTCATCCTGTTGCCTATGAATTCTCCCCCTCGAAGAGCTTTCACATTTCCGTTCTCAGGATCTTCTGGAACTGCAGAGATGGATGAGGCAACTCCCGATATGGGTCTTTGTTGAGGTAACCGGGGATATGTCAAAGTTCTATACCTTCGACTCTGAAAAGCCTCAGTATAACCAGTTCTGCCATCTCTTGTTCTCCTCTGGTCTTCCTTCTTCTTATCTTTATCAGCTTGTTTTAGACAAATGCAACAGCAAGCTAGGAGTATGAATAGAATATTTATCAATGCAAAGGGATCGTTGATTTGCATCAGTTTTCTTGTGCCCCCACTATACTAGCGTCCTATCGATACGGCACAGAATGGACAACAGACAACTTTTCCATCTCTAAGGCTAGCAACATTTTCCAATGTAAGTGGACTGCTGCACATCGGACAGAGCCATGCATTCAACCGTTCCTTCAGGTCATCGATTGCTGGGAGTATCATTGCTTGATCCTCTCCAGAGACCCTGATTGTGCATGTAGCACCTTTATCACTAGAGGGTCCCGTGATAGAGATCTGAACACCAACACCCTTCCCAGTGTATTTGCCTTTAGCCAGACCGGAGATTTTTCCGAACACCACCCCATCTTTTACATTCATTTCGCTACTGACCTCAAAGAAGTTAGACTCGTCAGTGATGCGTAATGCCTTCTCGAACATTTCCTCAGGGGTCCACTCATCAACTTTGATGACAATCTCTCCATGTTCGTGGGTTTTCAATCTCAGAGCAAAATCCTCAGGAGAAACTTGATCTGGAATAAGAAGATCACAGACTGCCCGGATGACAAACGGTTCTGTGCTGAGGGTATGTGCTTTGCCCGTCATATCTACATAGGACACACCGGCAAAAATTTCTCCTTGTACACAGTCCTGTGTGGGCAAGAAATCAAAGGTTGGGCTTCGAAAACCTCCGGGCTCGATTTTCGAAAACCTACAATCATCCTTGTTGTCAGCTAATCGAAGGGCATCTTTTGGATAGGAGAGCAGGTATATTGTGACATCAGTAATCATGTAGAGTGTTTCATTCACAACCTTGACCTTGAACCTCATTCTGTTACCAACAAACTCGCCGCCTCTCAGAGCCTTGACATTCTTCTCGGTAAACCCTGGTGGTCTATGGACTTGCCTTATAGCATGAGAAACCCCTGGAATCGGTCTTTCCGTTCTGACAGTTCTTGTTGGTGGGACTTGCCGTGGAAGCTCCCTCCAACTCCTTGC
This sequence comes from Candidatus Thorarchaeota archaeon, assembly GCA_019894665.1. Classification (GTDB taxonomy): domain Archaea; phylum Asgardarchaeota; class Thorarchaeia; order Thorarchaeales; family Thorarchaeaceae; genus SMTZ1-45. Next base: position 4,121 of record JAGXOC010000036.1, on the reverse strand, counting down.
AGGTGTTGGGCGTTTTTCGCGTGCCATACCAATCTCTTTCTTCACACTAGCCGGTATGATTTCATCCTTTTCAAAACGAGATTCTCCTCCTGTGCATCCCAATCCCACTGCGATGCATGCCAAGAAGAGAAAGAGAACAATAAGAATTCCGTTCAATAGACTATCGATGAGTTGTAGCATTAGTAGCATTTGTCCCATTCCCACCAACCAAACGGTTGTTTACCTATGCAACCTTTAACAGGGAGCGCTTTAAAATCTCCGATGGATTGGATTAAGGAATTATCCTATCTTCTAAAGAATGATAACTACCATTAACACTCCAATGATGGTTAGAATTGTTCCAAGTGCTACGTTTCGGTTCACATCCTCGTCCAAAAATAATGCAGATAGGGGTGCAGTGAACATGGGTGCAGACGCTATTATCAGAGACGTCACGGTTACTCCTACAAACTTGACGCCAAAGCTGTATGTTATGAGACTGAAACCAAGTGCAACAATTCCAATCAACAGTGCATACCCGGTGACTCGCTTACTTGGAAAAGTCCTTTCTCCTCTCAACGTCAAGAGGAAGACTGGTACAAGTATCAAAGAAGCGGCAAATACACGATAGAAGTTTGCTTCAGCAGCTCCAACACCTTCAAGCCCAAATTGGAAGATGACATCACTCGCACCCCAACAAAAGAAGACGAGAAATGCAAGGATTATGCCTATCCTGATATCGTCCTTACTCCATCGTTTGTCAAGCTTCTCTTCATCCTGCTCAGCTCGGGCAATCATTATCACGCCAACAATAATGATGATTGCTCCAATTACTCTCTGAAGGATGACTGGTTCCCCAAGAAAAATCGCCGCTAGAAAATAGACCAATAGGGGAGAGCTCATCGCAATGGGAAATGCCCTTGAAACACCTATCCTCTCTTGACTTAGGAAATACATCCCATCCCCAATCACGATACCTATGATCATGGAGAGAATTAGTGGAAAGAGTGCTTCTGTAGGTATAGTGAATGTAAGTGAACCTGAAGCAATAACTGCAAAGACATATGCGATTGGTAGGGTCACCCACATACGGGTGAACATGATGTCCATAACACTGATGTCGTCACTCATCTTTTTGTAAAGGATATTTGTTGCTCCAAAGAAGATCATTGCTAGGAACGCACTGACTATGCCCAGAATATAGGGCTCAAGGATGAGTTGCATTGAGTCGAGAACACAGGGTTCTAACCTAATAATATGTCGTAAACGGATTGTTGGACATTAGAGATCGCAATGAGAAATTCTTATCCGCGTTCACACTAAAAGTGATGCAGATAAACGCAAGATACTAAAGAAGAGGGTTGGAAAAGTGGGAATCACTAGCGTCAGACACCGTATATGTTTCCTGTTCATTTCCATCTTGATTCTTAATTGTCTGTCAAGCTTCTCAATGTCACATGCTAGTACAACTCCAGATATGGATGAATTTCCTCTAGGTATAGTCCTTGAATATAATAAGATATACAAGAACATGAATGGACCCATTGATGACACATATACGGTTCGTTATGAAGTAACTGATAGAGTTGAAGGCTACAACAATAGATACGCTGTTGTACGCACCACTGTTAGTGATGATGATACAACTGTTGAGACATTCAATCAGGACTATCCCAATGGATCCCTCGCTGCACATGGAAGTGTTCCACTATGGATCAATCTAACAAGTTTGAATGGTTTCCAAACAGTCACATTAGGCTGGCGTGTCTACAATATAACCTCATACACTAGTTATGGTTGCTCACTTCATCATGAAGTTGGAGACGATGAAGACACGATAGGATACAATTCGTATGGAATTCTCGCAACTGGTTATTTCTTTCATTTTAACATCGATTCACCATTTAGTACCAACAGTCTATCAACCAAACTTGTTAGTAGTAATCTTAATCCACCAAATGTTTTCGAATATGACTGGTTACTGACAGCGCTTTTGCTTCCAGCAATTGCTCTTGAGGTTGTCATTATTGGATGGCTCATTATGAGAAAGAAACTTAGGAAATAGAGCGCGGATGGAGCGCTCTGCAGCTCTCTGTTATCTTCTTCTATTTCCAAGCTTTATCAGAAGCTGGAAGAGTATCCTTCGGTGGTTCTGAATCTTCATGCTTCTTCACGATGTCAACCACTTCTGGAATCCAATCAATTCCAAGCGTCTTGATCTTCTTCATAGTTGGAACTCCGTTTCGAGTCCAGCCACGTCGTTTGTAAGCAGCATCAGCAAGGCACATATATTGCTCCATTCTGTACTCTCGAAGCTTAGCAACTTTTTCAGCAGTTGTCATGTTCGAACAGTCGATACCACACTTCTCTTGAAGTTGAGTATCGTATCTCTCTTGACGACTCTCATATTCCCACTCCGTCACAGGACCGACGCTCCGATAAGGTGGATTTGAATCATTGATTCGGAGGCCTTTGCCTTGACGAATGTTGAATATTCGCTGAAAATTGTAGACTTTTTCTGACATCCCTATCAGGTCTTCGCCCTTGGTAGGTCTACCAGTCATCGCCTCGAAAAATCTCGCGTAGAATGCAACATGACCTGGAACCTTTGCAGGTTCATCGGTCTCACTATTATCAGCAGGCACAACATCGTTCCAGGGTAGTTTACATAAACCATTAAGACCGAACCATGTTCGCCAGTTAGGGTAATAGTGCAAAGCCTCTGCTTTGTCCTCGAACGTTGGCATGTAATTATGAACCTGGTCAAGGAAGATAAGCCACGCCTCGTCATGCTGTGGTCCCTTTAGTGTGAGACCATAACCCGCCTGTTGGGCTAGACTTTCCTTTGTGACATATTCTGAGTATTCGAGTCCTTTATGCTCCATTCCGATGTCATGCATTACTTGCTTGTCGACACCGAATTTGTCACTAAAGTAGCCTTTTAGATAGTGAACGCCTTTTCCAAGGTGCTCGCCAAAGCCCTTGCCCTCTGCCATCTCATGCAATATTGCAAGTGACTCTTCAGCAGCTCCCCATTTTAGTGTGTAGCCACCAGTAACCTTCTCGTCAATATGACCTTCCTCAAAGAGTTCCATAACAAAGGCCATAGTCGAACCAAAACTGATAGTGTCGATTCCGTAAGCGTCACAGTAGAAATTCATCTCAGCAACATAATGAGGTTCGAAGACTCCTATGTTGGAACCACAACCAGCGATTGTTTCATACTCAGGTCCATCCACAACGACACTCTTGCCCTTGAAGGGTCCAGTCTTTGGAACGAACCCCTCGATACAGTGTGAGCAGTTGATTGCGCAGGGTCTCCAACAACCGTCCCAACCCTTTCCTGCATTAGTGAAGATTTTCTCCCAGACATCACCAAAGAGCTTCTTTGCCTCTGGGTCACTCCCTGTTCTGAAGTTTCGGGTTGGAAGGAGGTCGAACTCATCCATGATTGAAGGTAGGTGTCCTGTTCCAACGACTCTCATCCGGTTTTGTTTTGGGTCGAGTTTGAGAATTCCACCAGAATGATCGCGGCCCACTGCCTTGACAGCATCAATGTCAGCAGGTCCATTCATCTCAAGAGTGATTTTCTCTTTCTTCATGATGATTGCTTTGATCTTCTTGTTTCTGAAGACAGTGCCAATACCGCCTCTACCAGCTTGCTTGTACCTAGGCAGGTTTCTTCGCATGTCCCACCAAGAGAAGTTCAGACAACCCATCCATGCATGTTCTGCAGCTGGTCCAGCAGTGACCACTGCCATGTCTTTTCCCTCTTTCTCAGTATGACGGTCAGTAAGCACTCGAGTTATCTCATAAGCTGTGTCGGGCAGGTCACTTGCATCGTGGATTTCAATTCTACCGTGATCCCCATCGATGAAGATGTACACATCCTTCTCTGCCTTACCCTGAATCTCCATGGCATCAAAGCCCGAGAACTTCAGATTGGGACCAGCATATCCACCAACATTGCTATCAATGGGAATACCTGTCATTGGAGATATAGAGGTGACAACGGACTTACCTGCACCTGGGTACTGAGTGACGCCACCCAGTGGTCCGGTAGCGATGCATATCTCATTCTCAGGGTCATCCCATTTGACAATCCGGTCTTTTGGTAGTCCATTCCACATCAGCCAGAGATC
>JAGXOC010000369.1:300-538 GCA_019894665.1 Candidatus Thorarchaeota archaeon | reverse complement strand
TAAAAGGATTGCTTATTGCTTGTTCTCCACTTGAATCAAAGTATCTTATAAAAATTATTACTGGTGAAATGCGAATTGGTTCAGTTGAAGGTCTTGTTGAGATTGCACTATCTCGCTCGTTTGATAGAGAATTAAATTATATAAGAGAAGCTATGCTTATTTCAGGAGATATTTCACAAGTAGCAGTTTTAGCAAAAAAAAATATTCTTCACAGTGCAAAAATGAAGCCATTTGTGCC
>JAGXOC010000369.1:0-290 GCA_019894665.1 Candidatus Thorarchaeota archaeon | reverse complement strand
AAGATAGCAAGTATTAGTGGCTCTGGTTCTAATAAAACTAAAAAGAACATACTAAAAGGATTGCTTATTGCTTGTTCTCCACTTGAATCAAAGTATCTTATAAAAATTATTACTGGTGAAATGCGAATTGGTTCAGTTGAAGGTCTTGTTGAGATTGCTCTATCTCGCTCGTTTGATAGAGAATTAAATTATATAAGAGAAGCTATGCTTATTTCAGGAGATATTTCACAAGTAGCAGTTTTAGCAAAAAAAAATATTCTTCACAGTGCAAAAATGAAGCCATTTGTGCC
>JAGXOC010000368.1 GCA_019894665.1 Candidatus Thorarchaeota archaeon | reverse complement strand
ATATGGATTGGTGTTACCAAGAACGCTGACTTGATATGTGATCTAAAGGTGGAGATTGATTCACATTTGGCTGAACTTGGATATAAACCTGAGAAAAAAAGTTACACACCTCATGCCACGATTGCAAGAGTTCGTTATATCAAAGACGCCGAAAAACTAGCCGACAACCTTGCTGCGTTAGTAAACGAGCCAATTGGTTTGATGACTGTATCAAAATTCAATATGAAAAAGAGTACTTTGACTCCTTCAGGTCCAATCTATGAAACATTGTGGCAGGTTCCTTAGGAATGATACAGAAAGAATAGAATGGTGGGCCGGGGGAGACTTGAACTCCCGGTCTCTTGCATTCTGTGACTAAAGACGAAAGTCCTAAGTCGCCCCAAGCAAGAATCATACCAAGCTAGACTACCGACCCATGCTAATGTTGCTGTTACTTGAAGCCAAGATAAAGATTGCCTCATAGTCAAACTTTGGAACACGTGTTCTAACAATAACATGAAATCACTTTCTTCCTTTACATTTTTTAGATAGTGCTGACT
>JAGXOC010000367.1 GCA_019894665.1 Candidatus Thorarchaeota archaeon | reverse complement strand
CTTCTGGGTTAATTGGAGATATGTTCACAACTTGAACTGCTTGTGATCTTGATAAGCTGTAATCTTTCATCAATTTCTCAACCAATTTTGCAGATATAGCAGGTGCCATCTTTGCAAAAGATGATGCATGTTCAAGGGTTATTGATTGCTGAAATGACAACTCTCCTTCCTTTCCCCTCTGAGTCAATATCTTCTTGACTTGAGGAAGGGTAATTTCTTCTTCGTTGATTATCTCCTTGGGCATTCTTTCTCCCCTCACCCTCTACTTGGTTGGAGATGCTCACGTCTAATGATAAGAGTCTTAATCGCCTTTCCAAGGCTAACATCAACAACGATTGCACGTCCTCTCAAAGCAGTAACTACACCAGTTCTGCCTTGATACCTTCTATGTGGCATTCCCTTGTGGAAACCTGGGTCGATAACAATGTCAACCCTCTGCCCTTCTTCATAGTCAATAAGCACTTTGCTTGGAGAACTTAGACCTCTTGAACGAACTCTCTTGCTCATCAAGCTACGTGTGCGGGCTCGGAATCCATGAC
>JAGXOC010000366.1 GCA_019894665.1 Candidatus Thorarchaeota archaeon | reverse complement strand
ATAGAGTGCTGTGACTACAGCAGTAATTATTCCCTTTGCACTCTCAGTGTTTCGGTGCTCTGACATCAGTGCTTGGACGGCATGTCGGACCACATCTGATCGATTTGAGAATTCGCCTTCTTTCAGGAGAAGTTCTAGTTCTTCAAGATCAGAGTCAGTCATGGAAACAGCAACAATAGGCATTTTCAACACCCTAAACAATTCATCAATTAGTAACTATTTCAAAATTGTTATTAAGGATTTGGCTAGATGATATTTAGGAGTAATTATTGTGATTCAGAGAAAAGCGTCATTGGTCCCACTGATATTGCTTCTACTACCCCTTGTCTTGAGTGGAATGACACTGGAGGTTCATGCGCAGATTGTCCCCACAAAAAGCATCGCAGTTTCAGTTCCGTCCCTCGCAGGGATTGTTCAGGAGGTGGGAGGTTCTCACTATAACACGAGAGTCTTGTTGGAGCAGGAAGCAGATCCTCATGCTTTCTCAGTGACTCCTGAGATTATCGCTACTGCCGATGAGGCGGACTTACTCGTCTTCAC
>JAGXOC010000365.1 GCA_019894665.1 Candidatus Thorarchaeota archaeon | reverse complement strand
CTTTCTCTTCTAATTCATCAGGGGATACAATTTCTGCAAAGCTTGCCACTTCACCCAAGATTTTTGCCCCTTCCTTATGGAACTCTTTTGGAATAACTACAAACACTGGAATGTTGTATGACTTAGCTGGATAGAGGAGATCAAGAGGAGCGGGTAATATTTTTTGTACTGTTTCTCGCCCTGGAAGCAATTTGTGTAAATATGTAATTATGAGGTCTACTTCACCAGGTTCCAAATGTGATGCAATCTTTCCATGATTGTCCCATTCATTACTCAATGGCAATGTACGGAATCCGCTCGCTGCTAATTTTGTGAGTAGGTTTGAGTCTGTGCCGTCAAAATAGCCAATAGTCTTCATTTTTATCATGTTAATATATAGTGAAATGTGATTAAGAACTCTTTGCTCTGGAATCTTTCGCATTAGAGTATGTCTATTGCGTAAATCCCCAAGTTCGATAAAGAACTGATTGAGTGCAGCTCATTCTAGGCTGCACCCATAGAAATTCTATTTCCAGGCTTCGTCTGAAGCAGGAAGCGTGTC
>JAGXOC010000364.1 GCA_019894665.1 Candidatus Thorarchaeota archaeon | reverse complement strand
ATTGCGTCGTATCCTGCCCGTTTTAGTTCAGACCCAAAGAAACCGTGGGCTTTTGATTCATTAATTCCGTCGGTTAAGGGAGATTTGGAAACCACGGCGTAACTGTTTCCCGCTGAGGGCGCCATGGTGCCACTTAATGGTCCTGTGATGAAAATCAGGGGGTTTTCAGGGCTTAATGCGTCGACACCGGCCTTGGAGTGGTCTAGAAACAGTTTCATTCCAAGTCCTATGCCTCCGATGTATTCTTTAGCTAGTTTTTCATCTAAGGGTTTAACTTCTGTTTTTCCGGTTGTCAAGTCTACGTAAAGAATTCGTTTGGCGTAACTCAATCTTACTCCTCCATCACTCACTTTGGAGAGAAATATGTGAATAAGATAGATAAATATTAATCTTATCTTTTGCCTTCAACACAAACAATATCATAATCGTTTTTTGGGACAATGTTATTTATTTCATCGATATTATTTACAATGCATAACACATCATAAATGAAAAACACATTAGACCTTAGTCGTTATTGTGTGTTGGGGTTTTGTTGTGG
>JAGXOC010000363.1 GCA_019894665.1 Candidatus Thorarchaeota archaeon | reverse complement strand
ATCCTACACTGAATATCGTATATTCCCCATCGGTAGTAGGAGACATGGCCTATCCAAAGAAGTTCCCAAAGAACAAAGCAATTGCTATAGTGGTACCTACCCTTGTTGCAATAGTGCTAATCCTACTACTTGTGATGGGATAAGGAAAAGTCTGAGCAATTTGGGTTAGAAGAAAGGTAGGTGAAGGGTGGCGAACACACAATATCGTGGTAGGAGGGGGGAGTTTCGTAATTGAGGGCATGTAACGAAAACTAAATCGTATGTCCGCCTATTTCACGTACACTGTCCCAACCTTAGTATTATAATCATCAGGCTCAGCGCAATATTCAGTCTAGACCTACTAACATTCCAAAATGAAGGTGGACGAAGGCCAACAGCCAAAGACTTGGTGCCTATTTTTAGGCTCGAGGTCCACCCTCTTTTCTTTTAATCATGAGTGGTGCTCTTCTCACACAGTGCCTCGGTACCTTCCTGAACCCTAAGGTGGAAGACGAATCTCCTGCGACGGGACATTCGTAAGAACCTATGCAAAGCGGATGCG
>JAGXOC010000362.1 GCA_019894665.1 Candidatus Thorarchaeota archaeon | reverse complement strand
TTCATACATACTAACTCCTTCAATTGGCATTATAGAATACACGATTTTTTCATTTACACTACGTAAGGTAACTTATACGTAGTGTATATATCATATATACGTAATGTATACGTGGGTTATTTATAAACTTTTCTCAAACCTGGCAATCCCAAGACGGATGAACTCAAATCACTTGAAGGCCTGATAGTCAGAAAGCCAAAGCGCAAACCAAGCACAACCTACGGATACTTATAGCCTTATTACATATGAACGAGATCTTATTTATACACTTGCAGATAATGTTCAACTTCTCGATATTCCTACAAACCCCTAATTGTTAAGGTTGAAGAATCGGTAATTGTACCAATGATTCCTGCAACAATTGATTTTGATCCTGATACATTAAATCTAGGTAGTATGGGTAAATGGGTGACAGTATACATCGAATTACCCATAGGTCATGGTTATGATATAAAAACTGAAAACATTAAAACAAAAAAAACTAAAAATCAGAAAATTTAAGAAAGAGACAGCCGAAAATTCAACTCAAAGAGAGCTAATAAT
>JAGXOC010000361.1 GCA_019894665.1 Candidatus Thorarchaeota archaeon | reverse complement strand
GCGGCAGGCGTGACGGCGTAGCTGAACTTGTTTCCAAGGCTGTTGCCGATTCATTGGAGGTCATGGTGAACGATGAAGCCTTGAAGCTTTATTATGCTAACCCTGAGTTCGCGAAGTTTTTGACAGAATATCTTGAAGGTAAGCCAAGGTGGCTTGCATAAAATAGCCTAGATTTTAAAAAGAAATTGCGTTAAATGCTATGTTCTGCCGTTTTCATTCTGCTTTTGGGTTCGTCTCTGTTGCTTTAGAACAGTAGCTTTAGAAGATGTTGCTAATGGGTTGCGGGGCTTATTAGAATCAAAGTATTTATCGCAGAACTGCCTTGAATAATATGTTGTAGCCCAGTAGCATAAAATTTCTTGTGATCTTAGCATATCTCAGCGGAACGAAATACATAGTCGTTTTCAACTACCCAAAAATCGAAGGAAACGATTATGGAATCATGACCGATGAGCATTTTGATGCCCTGAAAAGATTCTGGAATTACGTAAAAAATCATCTACTACACGAAATCTATGGTCCAGAACCCAAGAGAATAGCTTACGT
>JAGXOC010000360.1 GCA_019894665.1 Candidatus Thorarchaeota archaeon | reverse complement strand
CTCTGATCTCAAATCATGGATACTTCCAGTACTATGGACTGCCACTCTGGGTTCATGCTGAGGGTGACGGCCCACCAAAGGGAAGTTTCTTGGCTTACAAGGCCCGCCCAAAAGAGGCTCTGGATTGGGTAGAAACATTAGCAGACGCTGAACCAATGACTGTCCATCTACCCGTCATCAGACTAGCCAATAAACTCGAGATTCTGGACATGTAACTCTTAGTGAGAAATGGGTGATGAGAATCATCTTCCTTTTTTCCTGAGCACGATAAAGACAACAACAGAACCAAACACTCCACTCCCAATTCCAAGGCTTACGATGAACTCACCATTCAATCTTTCCACAAACGCTCCCAGTCAATCTGAGTTTCATTAGATGAATCATAGCATTGTATGGCTGATGTATCTATTTGTGATAGAATTATTCTCTGAAGAGGTCTGATTGAAATGACAATTGACGATTTATCGAAAGAAGTGGACATTAACGATGTATTGAAAAAGAGTTGACGAAATAACTATTGACGATTTATCGAAAGAAGTAAATGAC
>JAGXOC010000035.1:18846-21598 GCA_019894665.1 Candidatus Thorarchaeota archaeon | reverse complement strand
AGCCTCCTTTTGTTATTTGAGTCTATGAGGTAACATTTTTACGTTAGTAGACTCGTGGCGGCTCAGTCTTGGGACATTATTGAGCCCTAAGTGGTGGTTGACCAATGAAATTGTTTGAACATGAGGCCAAGGATATCTTTCGAGCCTTCAATATGCCAACTCCTTCTGGAGGCGTTGCTATGACTCCAAAAGAGGCAACAGAACGTGCGGCAGAGGTTGGAAAACCAGTTGTCGTAAAGGCAATGGTTCTCGCAGGTAAGCGAGGAAAGGCTGGCGGTGTAAAATTTGCTGATACTCCACAAGAAGCAGAGAAATTTGCCGAAGAGATTCTAAAGATGCGTATCAACGACCTCCCTGTCGAGGCGGTATTGATTGAAGAAAAACTGGACATCGAACAGGAGATCTACGCAGGAATTACGATTGACAGGAATGAACGGAAATATGTCGTAATCGGCAGTGCGGCCGGAGGAATGTCAATCGAAGAACTAGCAGAGGAGAGCCCAGAGAAGATCATCAAGATGTATGTCGACCCAAGCCTTGGTTTTCAAGCATTTGAAGCTCGCCAGATGGCAATAGCAATGGGTTTCAAGGGCAAACAGATCAATCAGCTAGGTAGCTTCTTCTTAAAACTCTGGAAGATTGTCGAGGCTTATGATGTTGAACTAACTGAAATCAATCCACTAATTCTTACCAAGGATGGAAAGTTCTATGCGGCAGACGCGAGGCTGAATATCGATGACAACTCGCTCTATAGACACAAAGCCATCATCGAGAAACTCAAACGCGAACCTGTTGATCAGAATGAACGTGAGAGATTGGCCACAGAGAATGACATGGCATATGTAGAACTTGATGGAAATATCGCATGCATCTGTAATGGTGCAGGTCTTACAATGGCCACACTGGATGCAATATCGCTCTATGGAGGAAAAGCCAGTACGTTTCTCGATCTTGGTGGTGGAGCGGATGCTGAGAGAGTTGAGAAGGGCATAGAGATTGCTTTGATGTATCCTAAAGTGAAAGCAATCTTGGTCAACATTATGGGAGGCATCACGAGATGCGACGATGTTGCCAGGGGAATTCTTGCAGCAAGAAACGATGGAGACATCACTGCACCCATAGTGATTCGGATGGTAGGGACTAACGAAGAAGAGGGTCAAGAGATACTCAAGAAAGCAGGGATACCGTTCCTCAAGACTATGGAGGAGGCCGCCTCAAAAGTGGTTGAGCTAGTGAAGGAGGTTGCATAGATGGCAATTCTTGTTGATAAAGACACCAAGGTCATAGTACAAGGAATCACTGGTGGGCAGGGAACATTCCACTCCGGAGCAATGCTGGAGTATGGCACAAAGATTGTTGCAGGTGTCACACCTGGGAAAGCTGGTGAAGTAATCAACGGAGTACCAGTCTATGATAGCGTCATTGAGGCAAAGGAATCTCAAGGGGCAAATGCGTCAATCATCTTCGTTCCAGCACCGTTTGCTGGAGATGCTGCTCTTGAAGCCATTGCTGCAGATCTAAACCCGGTTGTCGTGATTACAGAACATGTACCTGTTAAAGATGAGATTCGTGTGATTCATGCAGCCAAGGTAAAAGGAATCACAGTGATTGGTCCCAACACTCCGGGAGTAATCACACCCGGTGCAAAACAAAAGGTCGGTATCATGCCGGGCCATGTCTTCTCACATGGAGATGTCGGACTCATGTCTCGTAGTGGGACATTGACCTATGAGATTGCAGCTGGAATGACCAACGCAGGTATTGGAATATCCACAGCACTTGGTCTAGGAGGCGATCCATGCGTTGGGCTTACAACAATCGAAGCTGTCAAACTGTTCAAGGAGGATAAGGACACCAAGGCACTGGTCCTCGTGGGCGAGATTGGTGGCGATGCCGAAGAGCGGGCTGCAGCTTTCATCAAGAAGGAATACGATCTTCCGGTAGTTGGCTTCATTGCAGGCAGGACCGCACCCCCTGGTAAACGCATGGGACACGCTGGTGCCATAATTAGTGGAAGTTCGGGAACTGCAGCAGCAAAGATCAAGGCACTGACTGAGGCAGGAGTTGCAGTAGCAGACAAACCAAGCGATGTTGCTAGGCTGCTAAAAGAAGCGTTGTGAAGGATTCCGTAGAGTCATTTTTGTGGAAAGAGCACAAGCTTTTAAAACACAACACAGCTGGAAAGCCGAGCGGGCTAACTAGAAACTACTCTGTTCGCCGTCAATGATATGAGGTCTAAAAGATGCCAGTAGCTGATATCGAAAAACGAAGGCTAGCACAGCATTACCTGCTGTACAAGTCAGTTTGCCGATACTGTGGAGCAACTAATCCACTGAAGGCAAAGAAGTGCAGAAAATGCAAGACAAAGGACCTCAGACCAAAGAGGCGTACAAAGAAGTAGTTCTCGTTCCCATGGCCGATAATTGGGCCGGTGGTCTAGCCCGGTTATGACGTCGCCTTCACACGGCGAAGGTCTCGAGTTCGAATCTCGACCGGCCCACCACATCACAACAATAGTATGGTGCTTAACAATGCCAAAACAAATCTATGATGTCGACAAGTTCCTCGATATGACTGAGGATGCAGAGGAGTGCCGTGTCAAGAGAGGCAAGAATCAAGTCAAGCTGAAGCTCCGTACTAAGGGTTATCTCTATACACTCATAGTTGAGCCCCAGAAGGCAGAAGAGATACTCGAGCAGGTCAAGTGTCAAGTTGTTGAAGCACGATCTGCAGCTGAAGAGTCCTAAATCTC
>JAGXOC010000035.1:5431-18747 GCA_019894665.1 Candidatus Thorarchaeota archaeon | reverse complement strand
AACAGATTCATTCACTTCTGGAACGTGTGTCACACGCTTCCGTTTTTCTAGTCTCTCAGCTAGTGCGTCACATGATTCTGACTCACCATGGATCATATAGAATTTTGGCTCACCAGGAATCTTCAGTAGCATATCCAACATACCCTTTGAGTCAGAGTGCGACGAGAGATGATGTTGACGAACATCAGCAATCACATCGAACATTCGACCACTCACATTGACTTTTCGTGTTGCGAGTAGTTCTGCTCCTGGTGTACCAGGAATTTGGTAACTCACTAGGATGATGGAGTTCTTCGGGTTATCATGAACCATCTTGAAGTAAAGATGTGATGCTCCTCCCTTTAGCATTCCTGCGGGGGAAACTATCACTCCACCCTTCTTGACTGCATTTGTACGGTCTCGATTATCGTGAATTATATGAGCCCGCTTGACAGCGCGTTTGAAGGCTTGTGGACTCTGAAGGTACTCGGGGTGCTTCACAAGAATATCATTCACTCCTCGGGCCATTCCATCAACGTAAATAGGATATTTTTGTGGCAGACCATTTCGCTCAAGGATGCACATTATCTCCTGACTTCGACCCACTGCAAAAGCTGGTATCAGGACTGTTCCGCCTCGTTCTAGTGTTTCAATAACGGAGTCCATAAGAGCAATTTCAATATCCTCTCGATTGGGATTGGTTCGCCGTGCATAGGTACTCTCAGTTACAACAATATCATGTTTTGGTAGGTTCTTTCTTGCACCAGGGTTAAGTTGAGATTCTATTGCATTGAAGTCTCCAGTGAACAGAATCCTCTTACCATTCACCCTGACTGAAACCATAGAACTACCAGGAATGTGACCCGCATTGAAGAGGGTCATCTCAAATTGATGCCCCAACGGAACTGTCTCTTCGTATGCAGTTGCTTGGCATTGCCTCTTTACAAGGGCCACGTCTTGGCGTGTGTATGGTAAAGGACCTCTAGAGATTTTATACATGTCACGAAGTAGTAGGGCACTCAAATCACGAGTGGCAGGAGTGCAAAACAATGATGCTTCACTTTTTGCAAGTATCCGTGGGATCCCTCCTGAGTGGTCCAGATGAGCGTGTGTCAGTGCCACACCCTGTAATCCACCAGTGTGAATCATGTCAGGAAATGAAGGAGGGTCTGTGAACTTCACACCATAATCGACCAGGACACTTTCGCCTTTTTGTTCAATAAAGAAACCAGACCGCCCGATCTCGCGGCAAGAGCCTAGAAATGTGAGTTGTGACATGAATTGGTACTTCCCTTACCCGAGTCAATACGATGTGAAGAAAAAGGTTTGGCATTCGGACCTTCTTGGACCCGTTTTAATAAATAGTGTTTTTGCACAATTAACATGTTTTAACTTCGAAACGAAATCTATATCAGATAAGGACCGCTTCACTCCTGTGAATGGCCACAGTAGTGGGCGGAGAGACTTCGGGTGACGGAGGAAGACACTGACAAGAAGTCCAGCAGCAAGAAAGCTGACGCAGAAAAGCTGCGGGACCGCGACAACATGGATTGCATCTTAGTTGGCAACAAGAATGTGATGTCTTATGTTCTGGCCTGTGTGACCTTGTTCAACAAGGGCGCAGAGGAAGTTGTCATCAAAGCAAGAGGCAGGCTGATTAGCCGAGCTGTGGATGTTGCTGAAATAACTCGTCATAGGTTTGTATCCGACCTCACGGTGAAGAGCATAGAAATCGATACTACCACTGTCCAAACAGACAAGGGTAGCGATCTCAACGTATCTACCATTGAAATATCGTTGACAAAGTAGTTGGATTCTCTGTTGATTCTCGCCTGATGCCCAGTCTTTACTGAGCCTTCGAGATTGGCGAGGATAAACAAATGCGACTACCGGTATGTAACTTCGATCTTGAATCGGATATGTTGTGCATAAATTGTCAGGCAAAGCTTGACCGTGGAGAAATCACTTCTTTTGATATTGAATTCAGTAAATGGTTGTTAGAGAGAGAGAAAGACCATCCAAATTTAGAGAATCTAACTCTTCAGAGAGCAACAAGAATAGAAGGTCGACTTATCCTCATCGTGAAGAAGAAAGAGAAAGACCTCTTTCTTGCTGAGGAGGCACTTGTTGATGAGCTTACAGAAAAGTTTGGGGAAGTAATGGTCGTTGAAGGACCACCAAAGCTTAGACGAGTAGTTCGAGAGTTTATTCATCCAGCAAGTGAAGTGGGAGTAAATAGTCTGTATCTTCCTGACGGTTCCAAGGAGAATATTGTGATGCTTCGTGAAGAAGATCGCGAGAGAATCCAATATTCCAGTGGTGATCTGAGAATGATCGTGTCAGGCATTATGGGTGAATCGGTACTCTTTGAGTATCAGGACGATAGGTTGACAGCAGAGAAAGAAGAAGAGGCTCCCGATGAATTTGACCAGCGGATGGAGAAACTGAGTCAGAGAAGGTCTGAACTACGGTGATTTAGACTCGGTTTATTGGATGGTTCTTCATTATCTCACGCATCACTATTGTCGCATAGGATCCCTTCCTGAGAGAGAAACGTGCCTGCAAACCTTCATCACAGCATGAGACATCCAAATCGGGTATTTTGATAGATGCAAGATGGAAACCACCGGGTGAGTCCAAGGGTCTCATCTTTGGATTTCTGAAGTCAGCCAGTCGAACATCTTCATCTTTCATTATTTGTTTGACTAAATCGGATTGTTTTACAGAGGGCAGTCTTGTTGAGTATCCCGGAATTGGTAGGGCAATCCCGTATTCCTCTGTTTCTACCTGACGTTGGCGTTCTTCAAGAGAGGACTCCGTTACATAGAGCCAAGTATCTCGTCCGGAGTGAGTTTCATCAAGTTTGATGAGAAAGTCACCAACTTCTGGATTATCCACAGACAATCCCAATCTCACCCGTTCAGTGAGAAGGCGATTGAAGATATACGACTGAAAAGAATGCACTTGAAGAGTCATAACCCGTGGAGGAATCTTAGTAATTGCTCTCTCGAAATCTCCAGGATGTTTTATGAGCTCCCTCATCACAGCTTTCTCGTAACCCATATCTTCTGGAAAAGATTCTATCATCTGCTCAGTTGGAGTGAGATTCTCGGAAATCTGTAACCGGATATTGGTTAGTTCCTCAGACTCATACTCACTGGTAGTGCATAGCATAACGCGAACAGCGTCTTCAAAATCACGTTTTATCAGGGCTTTGCCAACAAGATGTGTGTTAGGTCGTGTTACACCGAATCTCTGCACTCCAAAATAATTCAGTAATGTCCGTTCTCGAAGCTGACCTGCCACTTCAAGAGCTGAATCACAGTCTGAAGTGATGTTTTTAATGAGAATCGTAAACCGATTGCCCCAGAGGTCACCAATATGTACCGGATGTCGGGTGTAGTTAGCATCGCGAATGGCAATCCGAGACAACTCCAATTTTAGTAGAGACTCAACAGATTTTGATGGAACACTCATAGATTGGGCCGTAATAGCACGTTTATCCTTGAGACCTGCATAGGTGACATGGGTTCTTGATATCTTGAGGGTTGCAGCTATAATGTTTGCAACATCCATCGTCGAGAGACCCATTTTCTGAACGGTGAATGTTGCAAATCGGTTCGACTCACCTTTTGCTGTTTGAGGTGTTTCTGTTGACTCAGACCAATCATGTACGACGAGAGCTTTCCGATCTGCAGATATTTCTTCTACGACAAAGTCCTCAAATCGTATTTTCAGTCTGCCACCAATACCCGGGAAATCTGTTGAGTAGAGCTCCATCCCCAAAGCTTTCTCGAGAGGATGTGCATCAACCATTATTATCACTCTACAACAGTTTGAGTTCACCAGTTACTTCATCGACGACCTCAGCTTTAGCAGGTCCAATGCCAAGAACTGTGACCGTACCAGGCGGTAGTTCGGTCATTCCTGCATCTCTAATCAGTGCAAATGGTAGACTATGATTTACAGCTTGGCGTCTAAGTTCTAGAAGTTCTTCCTCAGAGTTCACTTTGACTGCTACTTTCTTCTGACCTTCACGTAGCCAAGATCTCCAGATGTCTTGTTTGAGTACTCTTGCCTGTTCTGCAGATGAAACAGACCCGTGAGCCACTTGAACTGCTATTTTTCCTCGACTCATGTCAAGATCTGTCCGAACAACAATCACCTGTTTGTATGTGAATTTTCTTTCAGTCAAAGAAGAAACCTCCCCTATGATTCAGGCACGAAGGTTCATCTTAGGGGAGGGTTAAAAACGTGCCCAAAGCTCATTTAGTAGGGGTCTTTTGATGGAGTATGAAGCTATCGTTACTGGTGCAGGACCTGCAGGTATTCTTACAGCCACCAAGATAGCTGAAGAAGGACACAATGTACTCTTGTTAGAGGAACACAAGAGAATAGGAGAACCAGACCATTGCGCAGGTTTGTTAAGCTCATCAGGACTCGGGTCTCTAAAACTTAAACCCCCAGATGAGGTTATTCAGAACACTGTCGCTGGAGCAAGAATCCATGCTCCTTCAGGACATTCCATATTTATTGAACGTGGACGACGTGAAGCGTTTGTCATCGATAGAAGAAAGTTCGACTCATGGTTAGCCGAAAGGGCTTCTGATCAAGGGGTCAAGATTGTCACTAACAGCAAAGTGATTGCAGTCACTCATTCAAAGAAAGGAGCACAAACTGTCAAGACTAGCCATGAATCTCTTCAATCTAGAGTAGTAGTAATTGCGGAGGGTGTACGCTCAGTTCTTTCAAAGAGTGTAGGATTTCCAACTATATCCAAACGCAGCAGACTTCCAGCCTATCAGTACGAACTCAAAGGTGTAGACATCGAAGAGGATTTAGTGGAGATGTTCTATGGACGCCGACTTGCTCCGGGGTTCTTTGCTTGGATCGTACCTCTTGGCGAAGGAAGAGCAAGGGTTGGCTTAGCATCAAGAAGTAGATCAAAAATCAGACTTGAATCAGCTCTACATCATCATCCCATCATCAGCAAACGGCTCAAGAATGCGGAAAAGGTCAGGGGGATGGGAGGAACTGTCATTGTAGGCCAGCCAAAGACCAAAATATCTGCAGATGGTCTGGCTATTGTAGGAGATACTGCAGGAATGGTGAAGGCCACTACAGGGGGCGGGGTGATCATCGGTGGTCTAACTGCTAGAATAGCAGGAGAAACAATCAATGAAGCCCTTCAAGAGGATGAAACATCGCGAAAAATGCTCTCAAGATATGACAAAAGATGCAAGTCTATGTATTATCGAGAGCTCCAGACAATGTACCTGGCCCAAAAGGCATTCACATCTCTGACAGACAAAGGCCTCGATTCAGTGGTACAGGATGCAAATGACTTGGGGCTTCTCAATATCATTCGAAGAGAGGGAGATATGGACCTTCAAGGTCAAGTGATTCGCAAACTTATCGCAAACCCGCGTACATTCTTGTTGGGTCTGAAAGCGGTAAGATACATCAACCCATTCCTCTAGCTTTATGAACCAAAGAATTACAGACTGCAAGAGGCCAAGACATATGACAACACCAATCCAAAGCAGGGTATTGGACACCGCAGTCAATATGCTTGAGCAGTACACTTTATGCGATAGATGTCTTGGTCGGCAGTTTGCTTGGTTGAGCACTAACACGTCCAACAGCGAACGAGGACGTTCATTGAAACTTGTCCTTTCAATGATGGCTGATGATGAATTAAAGTCAGAAAATCCAGATCATGGTAAGAAGATCATCGGTCTGTTAGCAGGCCATGGCATGTTCAAACCAGCACAAACAATCGCAGAGAAGAACTCTATCGAGTATGGAAAGAGTGTTGATTGTCACCTCTGCTCAACAGACGGACAATCTATCTTTGACAAAATCGAAGATGTGACGAAGAAAGCTGGAGAGCTTGTCAAGGATGTTGAGTTTGACCACTTTCTGGTGGGTACTGTATCATTCCCTCTACTCGATGATAGACAGGATGACCTCAGGGCTAAATATTCGCTCTTGCATGCGGAGGCACTCAAATCGGATTTCAGTAGAGAACTTGGTAAACATCTTCATGAAATACTGAAGAAGGAAGTAGAGTTTGAACGACCACACTTGGTTTTTCTATATGATATGGTTAACGATATTGTTCGGTTGCAGATCAATCCAGTATTCATCTACGGTAGGTATCAAAAACTGGTTCGCGGTATTCCACAGAGCAGATGGGACTGTAAGGATTGTAAAGGCAAGGGCTGTGAGGAGTGTAAGGGAACAGGAAGGAGGTATCCTGATTCAATCTCAGAATATGTTGGAGATGTGGCGCAGCGATTATTGAGAGGGTCGAGGTTCAAATTCCATGCTGCCGGTCGTGAGGATATTGATGTTCTCATGCTGGGAAAAGGCAGACCCTTTGTCGTAGAAGTGTCAGAGCCACGGATCAGAACACCTGATTTGGTTTCCTTGACTAAGAGAATCAATAAAGAGTCCAAGAAACGTATCAGGGTTGAGAACCTCGAGATGACCAATCGGGAGCATTCTCAGAAGATAAAGGAAGATGCATCGACGAATATCAAGGAATATTTGGCAGTGATTCAAACCGATGGTCCTGTGCAAAAGACGGAGCTCAGAAGAGTGGAAGGTGAGTTCTCGGGGATTGAGATTGAGCAACGAACACCAACGCGGGTTTCACACCGAAGAGCGGACCTTATCAGAAAGAAACAGATTCATGAAATTCGACTCAAGATGCTCAAAAACGATAGTATAGAGGCGTTCTTCAAGGTACAGGGCGGAACCTATGTGAAAGAGTTAATCTCAGGGGATGATGGTCGGACAAACCCATCGATCGCAAGCAAACTTGGATTGGTTTGTGTCTGTAAGAAACTGGATGTGACTGCAGTTTACAGCAACTCATCCTGACCAATGTACACACAGCATGATTCTGTCGTAGCTGTTGCGAAATCCTTAAGTGGTGACCCAAGAGGTTTTGCTGGAACTCGGGTGCAGGTTCTACTGAACCATTGCATTTCGAAGTATACACCAAGAGCAAGTGATGCCTCATGGTCAAAAAGAGTCATGGCTACAGAGCACGAACCCGCAGCTTGATGAGCAAAAGAGTACGAGAACGTGGACTTAGCTCACCGAGTAAGGTGTTAATTGACTACGAAGTAGGTCAACGTGTAGATATTGTGATCGATCCGGGTTTTCACAAAGGTATGCCACACCGTAGGTATCAAGGCAAAACTGGTGTAATCACAGGCTTGAGAGGGCGAGCGATTGTTGTCGATGTGGCTCTTGCAAAAGCCATGAAGACACTCATGATTAGACGTGAGCATCTCCAACCAAGTAGAGGGTGAATGATAAAATGCCGAAGGAGATTATCAGTGAGGAAGAAGTGACTCTCCCGCAGGTCAAGAAACTTCTTGCCCAAAGGGGAAAGGAGGGAGAGCTGTCGTTCCAACAGTCCATCACAAGTGAACATGCAAGTGCATTCTCAAGGATGGCTCCTGCAGTTGCTATCAAGCTTGTAGAGAAATTGCTCAAAGACTTTGCCATCAATCGAGCCCAAGCAGTTCAAATTGTAAACATCGCTCCCACTACAGTGGAAGAACTAAGGAGTATTCTTGACGCTAGGTCAACAAATCTCACAGATGAACAGATGATTGAAATTGTAGATCTAGTAATAAAGAACAGATCCTAGTGGACATACACCGACAATCACTGTGTTTGAATGGCGCAACCGATTTCTCAGGCCGATTAGTTTTTATCCAATCAGAACAATCAATAGCTCAATGTTCCCTAATAGGAGTGCTAATAGATGGAAGGACAACAAAACAGGATGTTTGAGACGCATGCGTATGTCCTGTCAGTCGTCCCTCCAAAAGAGTTCCTTCGGGATTCACGTCCTCGGGGAGACACCATAGTTCAGGGCTTAGGAGAATCTCATTTTACGCTGCTGGAAATGATTCCTCAAAGAGGAGTTAAGCTACATCCTCAAGAACGTGTTTCTATTGAACGCAATTCGGCTAGTAAGATAGACCACGTCAAAAGAAGGGTCTTCTTTGAGGACCTAGTTCCTGAGAGTGTCGCAGGGCTCGCTCTTGTCATTGAGATCATTGTGACAAAGCATGAACACAAGTTTGTGCAGTTCTTCAACGAAGCTCAACCAATAACGACAAGAATGCATTCACTTCAACTTCTTCCAGGGATAGGACAGACACTCATGTGGGCCATTCTGGAAGAACGTAAACGGGTGCCTTTCAAGAACTTCGAAGATATTGCAGGCCGCACAAAATTGCAGAATCCGAAGAAGATCATTGCAGCGCGAATTTTTGACGAACTCAAAGAGGACGTTAAGAGGTGGTTGTTTGTGCGACCACCAAAACGCGAGGATGACGAACAAAATCATAGAGACCGTCCAGCTAGGCGCTAGAATGAGCACAACGCAGGTGAGTTCTCTGTCAGACGATATTCGTAGACTTCTCAATAGATATAATGTGAGACCTGATAAGAAACGCGGACAGAGTTTTCTAAACAGTCACAGTGTGGCTAGGGATATTATTGTTTTAGCTGGACTATCTGAGAAAGACGACGTCTTGGAGATAGGGGGAGGTTTCGGGGTCTTAACACAACTGATTGCTGAAAAGGCCCGACAAATCCATGTTATAGAGATAGACCCGAGATTGGTGAAGGCTCTTCGCGATGCTCTAAAAGACTTCACTAATGTTAACATCATTGAGGGCGATGCACTCTTAGTGGACCTACCTAAAGCGAACAAGATTATCGCCAATCTCCCCTACAGTATATCGTCAAAAATCACATTTCGAATCCTAAGAGAGATGGAGTTCGACGATGCAATCCTAATGTATCAGAAGGAGTTCGCCTCCCGACTAGTGGGATGTCCAGGAACAACAGAATATTCCCGACTCACTATCAACGTGCAGTATTATGCTGAGGTGGAGGAGATTTTGGAAGTCCCCGCAGACATGTTCTATCCGGTTCCTGCAGTGGATTCTACTGTCGTGCGGATGACTCCGAGAAAGAAAGGTTCATTTGCGAGAGATGACGCAGTGTTTCATTGGATGATTAGGGGTATCTATCCATACCCAAACAAGAACCTACGAAATGCATTACAGATATGGTTTCGAAATCTTAGAATTGACAAGAGTCTGTCTGATGAGGTGTTACTCCGTTTGGATGGCGTCTTAACAGGTAAAGAGCGTCTTCGCTCAATTAATCTGGATCAATTGGTTAGGCTTGCAGACGCCCTTCTTGTGTTGATTGAAGAAGGCACCATCGCATATCCACGAGAGTGAGAATGGTGAATGATGATAGACCAAATATCACTGTCTTTCCAGGAGTATATCCACCCTCTGAAGACACATATCTTCTCTTAGACGCCCTAGATATTAAACAGAACGATGTATTTCTAGAAGTGGGGTGCGGGGCGGGACTCATAACTCTGGCCGCAGCCAAGAGGACAAGTAGCATCGTGAGTGTCGATAGTTCTTTTGAAGCAGTTCACAATACTTTGGAGAACCTGAAGAGAAATGACCTATACTATAACTGTCATGTTGTGGAGTCAGACCTACTTGGTGCTTTAGCACCTTCTGTCAAATTCTCACTGATAGTATTCAATCCGCCCTATTTGCCGCAGGATGACGAGCATACTGATCAAGACCATGCTCTTGTAGGGGGACAAACAGGAACCGAACTCACTCAGCGATTTGTTAAACAAGCAGCAGACCACCTACTGAGAGGGGGTCGAATCTTTGTGGTTGTATCAAACCTTGCTGCCATAGAATCGATTCGAAAGACCATGATCGAGTGCGGATTTACGGTTGAAATGGTTTCAGAGGAATCTCTGTTCTTTGAAAAGATACAAGTACTGAGGGGAATCCTCTAGGAAGACCACAAGGAAACTGTTTTATAAAACTCCGAAAGAGGCCCTTAGAAGCGTTCTTGGAGTCTCAAGAGGGAACAAGATATGTCAGAGAAGAAATCGACCAAGCCAAAGAAGAAACCAGCCAAGATAGCCGCAGAAAAGAAGCCGGCTAAGAAGACTACAACAAAGACAGCTGCTCAGGATGAGACTGTTGTGAGTGAGAAGAGCCTGGTCTATATTGATTACAGTGCTACCACAAAGGATGACGGAGTTGTATTTGATACAACAATGGAGCAGGTAGCTAAGGATTCTGAGATTTACAAAGAAAAGGATCGATATGAACCAATGTTAGTGGCGATAGGCTGGAACTGGTTGCTTGGGGCATTGGAAGAGGAACTAATCGGAATGAAGGTGGCTGATTCAAAGACTGTTGAAGTGCCGCCTGAGAAAGGAGCTGGTGAAAGAGACCCAAGCAAGGTCAAAATGGTTGCCAAGGCAAAGCTTGCTAAGCACAAGCACCAACCGGTCAAAGGGCAACAGATTACCTTTGGCAATGAGCGAGGTGTGATTACCGCTGTTTTAGGTAGGAAGGTTCGAATTGATTTCAATAGCCCACTTGCTGGAAAAACTCTTGTCTTTGACGTTACATTGAGAAGTATCATTTCTGACCCTTCGGACAAACTTCGTGCCGTCGTCAAAAGACGTATGCCTGGCATTCCTGAGGATGACTTCAAATTCTCAGTTGCGAAGAAGATTGTCACCATAGAGATGCCTAAAGAAACCCGATACATACAGGATGTTCAATATGCTGAGATTGGCATTGCTGCAGATGTATTGAAAGTGTTTGCTGATGCGAAGGAAGTAAAACTGGTAGTGACCTTTGACAGACCCAAACCACTGGAAGGGAACACAACATAACACTCGTTAACCATCTCAGTGGCTTAATGGTCACTGAGAAAACCTTAAAATGGCAGAAATAAGACGAGAGCTCGTCACTAGTTCTCTAGATTTCATCTCCTACACGGAGTTTATTGACATGGAACATAATACGCAACCCCCGGCCGAATTGAAGACGGGGACAACAACAGTTGGTCTAATTGGCAAAGATTGTGTTGTCTTAGCAAGCGATCAGAGAGCCACCATGGGTTTCTTGATTGCAAGTAAGACAGCCAAGAAGATTCACAAAATCACAGACCGTATCGGTGCAACAATCGCTGGATCTGTTGCTGATGCACAGTCAATAATGGACCTTCTCAGAGCTGAGGCCAAGCTCTTTGAAATCCAGAGAGGCCGACCTATTCGGGTGAAGGCCTTGACACGTCTTCTAAGTAACATTATGTTCCAAGGACGAGGACTCTACATGCTAGGATCTCTAGTGGGAGGGTTTGATGACGAAGGTCCTCAAGTCTTCTATACCGACTATGTTGGTAGTGTGTTACCAGACAAGTTTGTCGCAAATGGTTCAGGCTCACCTGTAGCGCTTGGTGTTTTAGAAAACAGCTACAAAGATGACCTGCCCAAGAAAAAGGCAATCGAACTGGCAGTACACTCCATTGCGGCTGCAATCGAAAGAGACGCAGCTACTGGAAACAATATTCTTGTCAGTGTTATTGACAAGAGCGGATACCAGGAAATCGACAAAGCCACTATCCACAAGATCTGGAAAGGCGAGTAGGGACAATATTTGTTGAACATCTGGCGAGATGATCTCGCCTAGGTCTGTCCAGCACAAGAGTGTCAGGTCAGATTAAGGCCAAATGGGGAATTGATAGGCCAAGGATTGTGATGACTATCCATGCAGCCCAATGACGAAGAAGAATATGTTGATATTCGTGAGGTGGTAAAGAAATCATTACCTCGCTCAGCCGCGATTAGCTCAGTGGAGTATGAGGGCCCTGAGATAGCCATCTATTCGAAGGCACCCAAGATACTACTTGATGACGGTGATACGATTAAAGCCTTGGCTCGGAAATTAAGGAAACGGATTGTGGTCAGGTCGGCTCCTGAAGTCAGATTGACTCATGCAGAGGCTGAGGCGGCAGTTCGAGAACTCGTCCCAAAAGAGGCTGAAATCACTTCTATTGACTTTGATATCTCAAGAGGAGAAGTGATAATTGAGGCTCAAAAACCAGGGTTAGTAATAGGTCGCAGTGGTACAACTCTCAGAGAGATCACAAGACAGACCTTTTGGCGACCCAATGTAATGCGAACCCCTCCAATTGAGAGCAAGCTCATAAAGCAAATTCGCTACATTATCCAGTCTGAAGCTGCTACTCGAAACAAGTCATTTCGGGAGATTGGGAGGAGAATTCACAGACCCACCCTCCTGAACAATGGTTGGATAAGACTCACCGCAATGGGTGGATTCAGAGAAGTGGGTAGACAGTGCATGTTCCTGCAAACCTCTGAGAGTAACGTTCTGATCGAATGTGGTGTCAACGTCGGTACGCCTGCTAAAGCATTTCCACGTCTTGACATGCCTGAGTTCAGTGTTGACGATCTGGATGCAGTAGTCATAACTCATGCGCACTTAGACCACTGCGGGATGGTACCATTTCTCTTCAAGTATGGTTACCGCGGACCTGTCTATATGACTCACCCCACTCTAAATCTGGCAACACTTCTCCAGCTTGACTATCTAGATGTTGCAGAGAGAGAAGGCAAACTCAGACCATATCGAGACCGTGATGTAAAGGAAACAATCCTCCACACAATACCTCTCAACTATGGAGAGGTGACAGATATCGCACCAGATGTCAGACTCACACTTCACAACGCAGGACACATCCTAGGTTCAGCCATAGTCCACTTTCACATTGGTGATGGACAATACAATATGGCGTACACTGGGGACTTCAAATTTGGAAGAACCCGACTGCTTGAGCCTGCAACCTTCACATTTCCACGGCTGGAAACTCTCATCATAGAGAGCACCTATGGCCATCCTACAGACAAAATGCCACCACGACAAGAGGTTGAGCGGAAGTTTGCATCGATCTTGAAAAGAGCATTAGATCGAGGAGGGACTGTATTGATTCCAGTCCTTGCAGTAGGTCGTGCTCAGGAGATCATGCTCGTCATTGAAGACCTTGCGGAAAAGGGAAGAATCCCAAAGGTGCCAATATACATTGAAGGAATGATTGCCCAAGCCACAGCAATCCATACCGCTCATCCAGAGGCTCTTAGTAAAAAGATACGCGAGATGATTTTCCACCAAGGAGTGAATCCATTCCTCTCTGACATATTTGTGCAAGTTGATCATCCGGATCAACGCGAAGAGATTGTTGAATCAGAGCCTTGTATCATTATGGCCACATCAGGTATGCTTGCGGGAGGACCAAGTGTTGACTACTTCAGACTACTTGCACCTGATGATAAGAACTTGTTATGTTTCGTCAGTTACCAAGGTGAGGGTACAATGGGCCGACGTATCCAGAAAGGATGGAAAGAAGTGAACATGAGAAACCGCGAGGGTAAGACTACT
>JAGXOC010000035.1:0-5331 GCA_019894665.1 Candidatus Thorarchaeota archaeon | reverse complement strand
TGGTTCCAGTGAATTTGGAAGTGACTACAGTTGAAGGCTTTTCAGGTCACTCTGATAGAAAGCAAATTCTGAACTTTGTCAAGAGGGTGAATCCAGTTCCAGAACGAATATTGGTAGCCCACGGAGAGGCCAGTAAGACTATCGGACTTGCATCTACTATCCATAAAGCACTGAATATAGAAACAAAAGCACCAATGGTCACAGAAACTGTGAAATTGAGATAGTTTTCTAGAAGCTCACGAATGAGGGTGCTACAATCATACAACCGTCATTCACTAGGGCAATTTCAGCTTGATAACCACGAGTCTCTCCACGGATTCGTTCAATAATGCGTCGAAGTTCAAGATGAGATTGATCGTTTCCGTCATTAAGCCGAGAGATATCAAGGAGCACGATGTTTCCACTCTTTATCTCACTCACAATTTCAGGCACATCAGCTAGCGATTCAAGTTTTCTGGTTCTAATGAAAATCTGTTCTAGTTCTGCAAGTCTCTTGATATCATAGGTTGGATCGGATTGTTTTGATTCTGAAGCTGGAGAGAAAAGACCAAGACTTGGTAGCGTTCGTTGAATTGTCGGTTCCTCAGATGATTCTGTACTTCGATTACGTCTGAATAGAGACCTCACTATAGACACCTCAGCTCATGATAACGGGTTGCTGTCCCAAGAAAAGACCGAGTATTATAACAAGGAGCCAACCTTTATCACAACCCCCAATCCAAAGACTTGGTGATTGCAATGCCTACACTGAGGAAGGAGGATGAAGATCTCTCTAGCATGAGAGACCAGCTCAAAGCTCTTAGCAATCGTCATGCAATGGAGATTCTCCAGGTATTGAGCCCTCAGACTGGAGAGATTGTTCCTACACTTGGATGGGATAGTATTGTTGAGGGTATGTTAGCCCTAGATGGGATTAACAAACCATTGCCAAAATCAAAGAGCGAGAGAACTCAGACACTGGCAGATTATGAGAGTCTTCGTCAGAGCTTGATGTCAGGTGGGACAATATACGAGACCATGAATAAACTCATTCGTTCTGGTTTCGTCATTTCCACGGGAGATAAAGGTAGGAAGCAACGAGGGTTCATGATCACACATGAGGGAAGACTCGCATTAGCAGCTATTGCAAAATTGAGTGGACCTGTTGGGACTGGTACGGATGTTCAAAGAGCCGCAAAGATTCTCTTGAAGCACAAGAATTTCGTGAGCCTACTTCCAGCTCAGGAAAAATTCGTGCAGGAGATTGGTGATGTAGATAGCAATTTGGTAATCCAAATGCCACCAGGTTCGGGGAAGACGTTTCTTGCAATGATAGTTATCCTGTTGAGGCTCCAGAAAGGGGTCAGATGTCTCTACCTTAGCCCATACACCTCTCTGAGCAGACAGATTGTTGAGGAGTACGGCACCCTCCTCCAAGAGCTAGGATACTCTGTAGTTCGATATGACGGTCTCAGCAGGGTATCTGAGTCAGAACTGGAGAACGGAAATCTGATCATTGCGATGTACGAATCATTCTCCACTGCGATGTTACAGAAAAAGAAATGGACTGAGAACTTAGGTCTCGCAATAGTTGATGAGCTCACAGAACTCGATTCCAATACTGCGGTCGAAGCTTATACATTGGGAACTGATCGAAGTACAAAACTAGATAGTGTCATCACTCTCCTGAAAGAACAAACCCAGATTGTGACTCTTTCCTCTCGTTTTGGTGAAACTGAAGAGGTGTCTGCTTGGCTCGATGCCAAGGTGTTCAGACCAAGTGTTAGGCTTGTACCAGACGAGTTCATAGTAAATAAGGCCAAAGACCAGTTCGATATAGTGAGTAGTGACGGAACTCAGCGCGCTAGCTCATCAGAGGACGATGTGCTTGACGTTGTGATGGACCATCTCGGTGATTATCAGAATAAGTCGATACTTGTGGTTGTGGGATCACGGTACCGGGCTCAAGGAGTGGCTCGAAGACTTGCAAGAAGTCATCCTAGAATAGTGAAACAGGATGTTGTAGAACGGGTCATCGGGCTAGGCGAGAACCTCCCATTGAGTAACAGACTTGCAGACACATTGAAATTTGGGGCAGCGTTCCATCACTCAGGTGTGGATGCGGGGGTTCGTGAAAGGCTCGAACGGGAGATCAGGAATAAGAAGATTAGAACGGTTGTATCGACAACGGGAATCACTTCTGGGATAAGTTTTCCATTTGACTGTGTGGTCATACTTCTGAATCAGAGCTTATACTATCTCGAAACTAGAGCAAGGTATCTTCAGGTTGCGGGTAGAATTGGTGAAAATCATCTAGCTCAGCATGGAGGAAGAGTATACCTCGTGTTTGAAGGACCCAACAGAAACATGCCTAATTCACAAGCAATGGAAGAGAAACTGCTTCATCGACCTCTTCAGCCTCTACGTCCGGGGATACTCTATCCAAGTTTGGCAATCAGTATCCTCACAAGAAACACTGTCAATGGAAAGAAATTCACACAGGACCAACTGAGAACTTTGTTCCAAGACTACGTGAATAATACGTACCGGGGAACCATCGACAATGACTATCGTTCAGGTATGAAGAAGTTCTTCAAAACTCTCTTCAACTGGTTAGTGAAACAAGGAGTATTCGAAGAAGTAGAGAGTGGTTTCAAGTTGTCAAAAGATGCACGTAGTGCGGTTCGTGCGAATCTTGACACTAGTGACTATCTACGGATCAAGAGCAAACTAGCAAGGATTGATGATGACTCTGATGAATCAGCTTTGATAGACTTGTTACTTCAAACCCAACTCCCACAGTATCTCAGACCACCAACATTCATGCCTTCCAAGATGGAACTTAAACTAATGGGATTAGAGCCACCAGAAGATTGGTATGTACAGAGATTGCCTGAAAGAAATGATGTGAAGAGAACAGTACTTGAGAGCTGGTTAGACGAGCAAGATGTGACGACCATTTTGAAAAATGCTGCAGAAAAGGCAAGAGGCATCAACCTAGATGAAGGGGACCTAAACTATTTGTTAGGTTTTTGTAGTCAAGTAGCTGAGAGTATCAGTCAGTTTCTCAGGACAACAAAGAAATCCAGTTTATCTAAACGGATGAATGTGCTCAGTAGACAGCTTCAATATGGCGTGCGAAAAGACCTGGCTGATGCGGACCTTCTCGAACTCCGTCTACTCCCTGGTGATGATTCGCCCTCTGGTAGGCTCTCCAGGAGTACAGCAAGGACTCTCTACGAAAAGGGTTACACATCAATCTCTGATGTTGTCAAGAAGGATCTCGGTGCCAGTAAGGAAGGATATGCTAGAGACCGTTTCGCAAAGAACTGTGGACTAGAGCCCGATCTTGCTAAAGAAGTCTACAAGGCAGCTTTGGCACAAATCCGAGCCAAGTTCGACGAAGAAGATTAGTCCTTACCAAAGACCCACAGATCATCATTAATATGATGAATTGACTTGACGACCTTTCCACTAGTAGCAGTTCTCAATGCTTTTGCAGATAGCTTAGCTATCCCGACCGCTAGTGCCTTTCCATGGTTCTCATCAACTACTACTACTATCCCGTTTTCCTTGACTCTATCGTCCACTTGTGTTATACCAGGACGCATAATGTCAGCTCCGTTCACTACGAACTTCACAGCGCCCATATCAACGGTGATTCGAGGGACGTCTATGAGACCGTTCAAGAGTGCTCGGAGAGCAGGATACATGCGACCCTCATGCTGGAAGAAGACAATCTCTCCGTTAAGGAGTAGAACTCGGGATCCATCATCAAGAACCCCGCCTTCAAGGTGAGATTTTACATCAATACCTTCGATTGATGCGCCTATCTCTTGCTCAATCCTAGCAATCTCATCCCTTTGCTCACGCTTCTTGAGCAGATGTCGCTTCTTGATGCGCTCTATCTTTGGCATTGTGTAATGGTTATTGTGCACCCTTTTGAAGCCTGCGCCATGGAAAACCCGTCTAAATGCACGGTCAACATCGTCATGTTTTTAAGCCAAGTCCAAAGGGTAGCGCGGACATCCTGTGACCGTTGGCCACATGATGTTGCTTCTGTGATGGTGATTACAATGAACGCAGGTAGGCCCATGGAATTACTTCAGCACTCGATTGGTGACCAAGTCCTTGTCGAGCTGAAGGGTAAGAAGAAAATCAAGGGAAGGCTGCGTGGTTATGACCAGCACCTGAACCTCATCCTTGAGGATGCTGAGGAAATCTCAATCAATCCTGAAACAGATGAGCAAATAATCGAAGTAGTCAAAACCGTGATAGTAAGAGGCGACAACGTCGTGATCGTTTCACCTCCGCCAAAATAATCCAAGGAGCAAACAACGATGGGTAAAGGCACACCCTCCAAAGGTAAGAAAAACAACCCACACCACATACGCTGCAGAAGATGTGGAAGAAGGTCCTATCACGTACGACACAAGGCATGTGCAGCTTGCGGATTTGGTAACTCAGCAAAGCTTCGTCAGTTCAATTGGGCGCACAAGAATATTCACGGCACTCGTATTCGCGGCTGAGAAGACCTGTGCATATTTTTCATCTGGAAGGAGATTCCTCATCATCATGTGGTTACTAGAAGTAACTTCGATTTCAATTTCGAAAAAAGCTAAAGTTATATTTTGTACGAAATAGATTCTTTCTAGTTACATTTTTATACTTCATTGGTTCTACTGGAGAGGCCACCTAGTACGTGCCTCAATTAAACAATACAAACTGAGGTTTCAAATTAAAAAAAAGAATACTTCTAATTGTCACGCTTGCACTAGTTATGTTGCTTGCAGCTGGTGCCTTCGCGGTTAAAGCGTATCCGGGACAGACAAATCCCTGTGGAAACTGTCACACAGCCACTGGTGTGCTTGTTCTCACTTCGAATGCAACAGGAACTGTGGATGCCACCGTTGGCGTTCCGTTCGTGCTCATTGTGAACGAAACAGGCTACTCAGGAGGGGATACCAAAGTTGCTATCGGTCTGCGGTCAGGCTGGTCTGACAACGCTCAATTTTCATTTGTAGAAACTAGCGCTGTCGAAGATGGTGAAAATGATGATCTCAACCCCGCAGTCGACGAAGTGACAGCGTCCTTCACACTTACACCTTTGGCTGCAGGTTCATGGACTGTCCGCTTTTGGACTGCAGGGGTGGATGGTAATGTCGGAACCAGTCTTGATGTAGCAGTATCAGTTTCCGCGGCTACTACTACTACTACCACCACAACTACTACTACAACGACTACCACTACGACGACCACTGACTCAACCTCTACAACAACCACTGACTCAACCTCTACAACAACCACTGACTCAACGTCTTCAAGCACAACTCCGCCTACTCTGCCTGGAGA
>JAGXOC010000359.1 GCA_019894665.1 Candidatus Thorarchaeota archaeon | reverse complement strand
ATCCAAAACGATGGAACCATTTAGTTTTGCTTTAATCATGCCCGTATCACATGTTAGGTCTTGAAAGCTGAGCTTGATATCGGATCCTTTTCCTGCAAGCTTATCGATCAGTTTTATCATTATTTCGCCAAAATCTGCTGAATTACTAGACATATAAAATCACTATCAAATCAATATTGGTTCTCATGCTATAAAGGTTCGTATTATCAAAAAAATTCTGAAATGAAATTGGATTGTTAGTGCAAATTGAAAACGTGATGAATTCAAAACATATGAAAATTGCCGAAAAGGAAATTAAACCAATAACAAAAACGTCAATATTAGACCGATTTTATCAGATTCTCATCCAGATGTTAGAAAATACCTTGTTTTAGCAATAATTCTTATTGTTGTTTTGCTCTTGAAGCCATAATTGGTTTCTGTGATGTATTAATTTCGTCTGTTCCAATACCAGAAATTTAAAGCTGGAACTATTTTTTTACGGTAGTTAGTCATCCAAAACAGCCTTTTTTCCTGAAAAGTTAGGAAATAAATATATGGTGCTCCGGC
>JAGXOC010000358.1 GCA_019894665.1 Candidatus Thorarchaeota archaeon | reverse complement strand
CCTCTAGTGTGTTCTCTAGATTCTGGTTCATACTGTCTACTGAATCAGGAGCCACTTCAGCTACAAACTCTACGAAACGGTCTCTGCGCTCATCTAAAAGATGGTCAAGACGTTTCAAGATGCCCGCTGGGTCCAAATCGACCGGCATGATTGTGAAATAGTCCATCCATCGATCCAAGTCTTTAGCTACTTCTTCCTCAGACTTACCAAATTCCTTGAACGTATCAATGGATGTCTGTCGTGCTTCAATAAACATCCGTTTAAATTCGTGTAAGCCTGTTTCAATCTGCTTCAACCACTGCCACATCTGAAACTTCGCCCCATAGAGGCTGAAGATCATGATGAAGGCAAAGAATGCAAGATTGAATATCCAACCAAATTCGTTCGCTTCACCTAGCTGCATCTATAATCAATCTCGACCTCGTTCGTTGTTCTTTTAATGACTTCTATCTCTACATTTTTGTATTTGAGCTGATTAAACAAGAATAAGAATGTGGCAGCTCATGGGCTTGTCACACGCTCGCGCAGTGCACATTTCCCACAACGACACCGGGCTTA
>JAGXOC010000357.1 GCA_019894665.1 Candidatus Thorarchaeota archaeon | reverse complement strand
GAATTGAACTTTCATCAGCCCATTGCCAGTTCTCAACAATGATATCGAACTTGAACTCATTGGGTTTGTCAGCATACATATGTACACAGACAGTGATCGATGGTTCAGATTCTGTGGTAGTGAAGTTGAAATGTACTTCAGTAGCAATTCCTTCATTTTCTATGACTAGAAAATCAGAGAAGTTCCAACCCGTTGTGGGTAGCATGAATGGATCACCGAGTATTGTATCAATACTAGTCTCGTATTTACCATCTGCGTTGGTATCATTTGCATTGAACATCTTTACAAACATGACATGATAGTCAGTGACAGCATTAGTCATGTTCCACCAGTGAAAGTGGGGGGCCTGATTGTTACCTGTAACCCTAACTGCGATGCTATCTGTTTCGAGTGTTGCTATACCGGGGGAACTTTGGTATAGGATTCCTGTGTCGTTGGCTGCGTTAGCCATTGGTACTCCGAGTCCCACTATTGTGAGAGCAAAGAGTGCTAGTGCGATTTTTGTATAATTGGTCATTCAATCACCATGATATGCTGTGTAGCAAGTATA
>JAGXOC010000356.1 GCA_019894665.1 Candidatus Thorarchaeota archaeon | reverse complement strand
GTATTCAGGTGAGATGCCAAAAGATGATGTGACTTCGAGAATCGAGAGCGTTTGCAATAATTTTAGACCCTTTCCAGGCGCAAGAGCAGTCCTTGTGAGAGATTCTGGAAAGGATGTTTTCAAGGGAGCAGTGGGTGAGTTCTTCTACAAAGTCAAAGAAACTCCATACTACATCACATTCATTGGTGATATGGATGCACCGAATATACAAGCAAGTATGGGATACCTTGGGGAAGGGATCATCCTAGAAGCGACTACCCTTGGTCTGAATACATGCTGGGTCGGAGGATTTTATCGACGTGAATCTGTGATAAGACAGATTGATCTGGAAGATAGGGAACGAGTATTAGGCATCACACCTATTGGATATTCAAAGGAAGAAGAAGACAGAGTGGGGGTTTCGTCTAAAAAATACCGACGAAAGATGCTCGATAATCTCATTGTTAGTGGAGAAGTAAGTGATAACAATTGGTGTATGGCTGCATTAGAGGCAGCCAGGATTGCCCCATCAGCTGGAAACAGGCAACCCTGGAGATTTCAAATCAACGAT
>JAGXOC010000355.1 GCA_019894665.1 Candidatus Thorarchaeota archaeon | reverse complement strand
TGCTGAAGGGGATAAGGTGTGGGCTCGTTATACTTATACGGGGACCTTTACAGGCGAATGGCTTGGATTAGCCCCCACTGGTAAGAAGATAACAACTACTGCTTTTGACATCTATCGCATAGTTAATGGCAAAATTGTAGAGGGACGGTTCATCACTGACACATTGGATATGAACAAACAAACAGGTGCTATCGAATACACAGAAAAAGGAAAGAAACTCTTTCCAGAAGATGTCAAGTAACTACGCGCGCGCACTGTAACTTTAAAGTATTATTAATATTAAATTAAACTATGCGTACGCATGCGCGCGCAAGATGCCTGAGCTGACAACCTAGAGAACTCCAAAAAGATACGGCCCCGATTTGACAGCCCTTGTTTTTTGTATCCAAATCTGCTACGGTCTTCGTATTGGAAATCATCTAACCGAATATGACACACAGATTATGGAGCTGTTGTAACTGGCAGCCCCTTTCGCTATCCTGAACTCAGTTCCACCGGTGGAGAGTGCTATAAAGGACATATCACAGCGGTGTACGGTCCAGGCCTCCAC
>JAGXOC010000354.1 GCA_019894665.1 Candidatus Thorarchaeota archaeon | reverse complement strand
GGTCATAATCAACCAGAGAGATAGATAACATGACTTGATTTCCTCCACCCTGTTCGTGCATGAGGGCTCGATTCTCGATCCGCATCCTCTTCACTAGCTGTTTAAACCAAAACCAGTCGGTCAAGGTTCGCCCTCCTCTTCTGGGTTGTCTAATTCCCCAGCCTCATACTCATTGTATCTATTCAGCTGCTCAAAATAGTCTAGCTCCGAGTCAATCAACCATTGATAATGTTCATCTCGATCTGAATAGTCTAGTTCTTGGTGCTCCTCAAGTAGAGTCTCAAAGTCACCGTTGTAATCTTTCTCTTGAGCTTCCCAGTCTAGCTTATCTATGGTCTCAGTAAGTGCTTTGAGAAAATCACCTAGAAGGCTGTTAATGTTGTCATCATTTGAAACATGTTCCTTGATAATATCTGACTGTTCTTCATTGAACTCCTTTACCTTGTCCTTTATCTCCTCATCAAAATATGAAGTGATGAAATTCACAAGTATAGCTCGAAACTCATCTGGATAGAGTGCATGGAATGAGTTGATCTCTACTGCCCCTGAAA
>JAGXOC010000353.1 GCA_019894665.1 Candidatus Thorarchaeota archaeon | reverse complement strand
GAATAATCCCTTCTACGCTTAAAAGATTCTATATATTTAAGGAAGTTCGTTATCCAAATAATAATTTTTTAACTATAAAAATGACAGAAAAAGATTGGTTATCGAAACTCAAAAATATAGGTTACGCCTGTTCTGAAGATATGCTCCGGTAGTACAGCCCGGTCATCACTTAGCAACAGGCCGACAGTATAAGCTAATAATTTCTGCTACTGAAGCCGGCCTTTCGTGTCCTTAGCGAAGAAAGCCGGTAACCCGGGTTCGAATCCCGGCCGGAGCACCATTTTGTTAAGAACTACACTGAATAAAATCGTTACTCGTTAAAAACATTTAAAAACTGAGCTGAAATCGCAATAACATATTTACACTGCATATACCAAATATTTTACTGATAATAATCGCTGAATCTACAATCAGCTTTAGACCAGGTTTCCCATTCACAGCATTTGTTGATCAAGAACAACTCAAGCGAGCTCTTATATTGGATGCGATAAATCCCCACATTGGTGGAGCTCTTATTCGCGGCTCAAAAGGGACGGATAAAAGCACTGTGG
>JAGXOC010000352.1 GCA_019894665.1 Candidatus Thorarchaeota archaeon | reverse complement strand
CGCAATAACCGCGTCCGATTCATCAATAAGAGATTCAATTTTGGTAGTTGCAGTATCAGGTATATGAATTCGTCTTGCTAAAATCGGTTCAATACCTATTTCGCTTAGCCATTTTTCCAGATTTTTAATACGTTCCCAATCATCCTGATGATTTGAGTGTGAGATGAATACTTTGTACATTGTACTTACACCACGATTTCATGTACTAGACGATATCAAACTAATTTAAAGTCTAAGAACAAGGGTAATTATGACACCATTTGAAATCAAGTGGTATATTTTGCCATAGTCAACTAGTATCGCCAGGGAAATCTCGTAGGAGTTCGCGAGTTCAAATCTCGCCCTCCGCACCATTCTCATAACTACGAAATATTATGTTATGTCAGAATAGCAAGCCAAATGTAACGGCTTTCAGTTTTACTTTCTGCTAGGTTGTGGAGTAGATGATATCTACACCTTGCCACTTATCTTCGAATTTCACTCTATCTGGTGTAACTGATCCTGATATACCACGCCCTTTTACCTTGAGGGGTTTACTCAAGAATACAGTAA
>JAGXOC010000351.1 GCA_019894665.1 Candidatus Thorarchaeota archaeon | reverse complement strand
CAATTGACCCTACAATAATAGTTGATGAAGGTGGACTCGATCTCCTTCTTGTAGACGTCACTACAGAAATTGATGGTACTTTGAACCTCATCTCGCGGTTTTCAGGACTGCTAAAGAAAGGCGGTTATCTTGTTGCAGCCTTCAAAACTGATAATCCCAATATTGTATTACAGTTATTAGAGTCAGTTACTAGTTTTGGTTTCGAAGATGTTCAGAGTATTCACTTGGATGATAATCGACAAGAAGCCCACATCATCGGATGTTACAGGTAAGCAACTTTTTATTGGATTATCGAGAGCCTGAACTTAGGGCCG
The DNA here is from genome assembly GCA_019894665.1 of Candidatus Thorarchaeota archaeon. Taxonomy (GTDB): domain Archaea; phylum Asgardarchaeota; class Thorarchaeia; order Thorarchaeales; family Thorarchaeaceae; genus SMTZ1-45. Next base: position 239 of record JAGXOC010000351.1, on the reverse strand, counting down.
CTAGTCTAGCCCGGCTATGATGTCTCGCTTACACCGAGAATCCAATATAGCTTCGTGCTTGTTGGAATCGAAGGTCGCTGGTTCAAATCCGGCGCGGCCCACCATCTTCCTAGACACCTACAAAATGGATAGACAAATCCCCGCTGACTGGCAATATCTGCGGGAGTAGCCAAGCCAGGTCAAAGGCGGCGGACTTAAGATCACATGAAACTAAGGGGTCGTGTCGAGAAGCTATCCGC
>JAGXOC010000350.1 GCA_019894665.1 Candidatus Thorarchaeota archaeon | reverse complement strand
ATGCTGTGATTCTCTTTGGAGGATTTGATGACGATGGACATCATACGAATGACACGTGGAAGTTCGACTGTGCAACCAGGGAGTGGACTGAACTCTCTCCGACAACAGCTCCACTCGCACGTTATGGACATGTCATGGTCTATGATGAGGCAATCAACAAGCTTGTTATGACATCCGGAAATACTGAATTCCAGGGATATCAACAAGACACTTGGACCTTTGATGTAGCAACAAGCAATTGGACAGATCTCACTCCGACAGGAAATCCAGACCGTCTGAAATGGCCATCAATGACCTACGACTCAGTGAACCAGAAGTGTATCTTGTTTGGTGGACAGATAGGTGATTATGCTATTGACCGCACTTGGATTTACGATGCTCAACTGAGCACGTGGTTGCGACGCTACCCAGATGATGCTCCATCAGACAGGATAAACACTGGGCTTGCATTTGATCCAGTGAACAACATTACCATCCTTTTCGGTGGAGCGACTGTTGAAATAGAAACAATTGATGATACATGGACCTACTCATATGAGAGCAACGTCTGGAC
>JAGXOC010000034.1 GCA_019894665.1 Candidatus Thorarchaeota archaeon | reverse complement strand
CAAGGTTATAAGCACTCCTCGTGATGTATCACTGCGTAAAGTGAGAAAGGAAGAAACAGGTTAACAAATAACCATACTACAACCAGACTATATTCTCTGGTATTTGATGCGTCTGCTTTATCAGGAATCACAGACATAGTCTGTACGATATACTATACTCACAAGAGCAGGATATAGACAATGGAAAAATTGAAACTCAATTCTAAGAGAGGCTACACTAGAAGTCGCGTTATTCAAGGACATGGGCCTCACAGAATATTGGAAATGAAACGGCGAGAAATGTTGGAAAAGATAGCCAAGGACGAACCCACGGAGCAGAGGTGAGCAAATGAGTACAAGTAATTACGATCACTGTTCATGTGGTCACAAACGTGAGAAACATGAAGATTTCAAAGATGAATGCTCAAAGTGCACCTGTGAAGTGTTTCATAGAGGTATGCGGCTGTAGTATTGATATATACTCCGCAGTTCTACATAAATCTAAACTGACGTCCATCTCGAAAGGCTAATAAGCGCACCAAAGGCTCGATGCCGAGTCAGGTGAATATCCGATGAGTTTTGATATTATCGCTGAGCCAACAGTAAAATCACCACGAGATGGTCGCCCAAAGAAGGGCCGTGGTTTTAGTAGTGATGAGGCTGCTCAAGCAGGTCTCACCATCGATGAAGCTCGGCAAATGGGACTGATTTTGGACATACGAAGAAGGACAGCTCATCCTGAAAATGTAGTTGCCCTGAAGCAATACATGAAAGATCTCGAGGAACTGGTTTCTGCTTTAGCTAAAGATGTCGAGCCTACTAAAGCCAAGGCTGCTGCTGCAGTTGATGACTTGGCATCACTTCGAGCGGTCAAGGTGACTGAAGTCCCACTGCTCGTAAAAGCCGGCATCAAATCGTTCGAAGACTTAGCGTACTGTGACATTTCAAAGGTCGCTAATAAGACAGGTATCGACGAGGACCGGATTACTGCTATGGTCAAAGCTGCTCTCAGAAAAGTTTAGAGCATATACTGACCATGCCTTAGGGGGATGAGCGAGTTGGACTATACTCAGCTCATTTCAGTTCTACAGAATCCTACAAAGGTGAATTACCCAGTAGTGCTTCCTGACTTCTTTGTGGACCACTTTGTCGTGTTTGAAACACTGGATATCTTAATGGATGGTCTAGCACGACTTGCTGAACAAGGTGGAGGCAATCTACTTGACAATGAGCAATTCATTCGAAGAGGTGGGAATGCGGTAAATACCGCCTCAGCTCTACTCTCACTGGGTCTTAGTCCAAAATTAATCGTCACAACTGACGAATACGGCGCATCACTTTTGAAGGCCCTTGTTGACCCTGAATTGGATTTGAGTCATGTTCACACTGATGGTCGACTCTCTTCTACAGTTTCTATTGAGACAAAACATTCAGGGAGACAGGTCAACCTGATGGTCAGTGACAGTGGCTCAGCATCGAAATTTACATTCTCTGATTTAACTCCGGGTGATTTTGAACTCATTAAAGACAGTGGGATTGTTGCTCTGGTCAACCTGAATCATAATAGAAACGGCGCAGAGCTAGCTCACGACCTATTCCAGATGATAAAAGAGTCATCCTCAACTAAGACATTCATGGATATGGGCGATCCTTCAGGAAATCCTGAGATAGTTACTCAACTTGTTCAACGTGTAATCAAAACTGGTTTGGTGGACATTATCGGTCTGAATGAAAATGAAGTTGGTTGGATAGCGAAGTCATTGACAGGTGACCAAGAACGTTGGAAGAATATATTCACCAAGCCTGAACTTTGGATTGAAGGTGCACAACTAATTGCAAATGAAACAGGAGTCCGAGTTGATCTTCATACACCTCATTATTCAGCAACCATTAACGGTGATGAAATGACAGCGATTCCCGCATTTGCTGTTGAGAGCCGCGTGGTATGCGGTGCTGGAGATGCATGGAACGCTGGTGATATCTATGGCAGTCTTCTCAATCTTCCTCCACTGGAACGATTAACACTAGCGAATGCTGTTGCATCACTCTATGTGTCCTCTGTTTCAGCATCTCATCCACAGTTGTCTGATATTATACGATTCCTAGAGTCCGCTCCTATCCTCTCAAGGGATGGCAAAAAGCTACTTAAAGTTCAATGACTTCCCCATCAATGGTATTTGCAACGCTAAGTTAGGTGTATGACAATTGAAACTAGAGCGCGTACTGACCAAACTGAAGTTTGATGAGTCAGTTAATGGGTATGCTCTCATAACCAGCGATGGTCATCCCTTCCTCTCGTTTTCGTTACCAGACAAAGTACTACCTCAAATCAAAGGCACTCTCCGAATTCATGGAAGTGACATGAAACTCGTTAACACCATGACCAGCGAGGGAATTGTTATCCTTGCACGAGTCAACCCGCAGTGGGTTCTCGCTGTTCTATTCGAACCTGATTTCCAACTCGGTGGGGCTCTTTCGAGAACCAAGGCTGTAGTTGACCTTCTTGTACAAGTAGACTTACCTCCGCCACCAGCTATTTTTGCAGCGGAAGACGAAGTGATTCAACAAGTTGTGGACGAACCAATGGCTGAAATGGATTCTGCTATACCTGTTGAGCCACAAGAAATCATCTTAGAAGAGACTACACCTCATGTACCAATAGAATCAGTGTCAATGGAAACAATACCCGCTGAACCAACAGATGAACCACTACAAGAACCGGTCGTATTGAAACATGGATGTGTTGTCTTCCGCGACGAGAAGTACAGAGACTCGGTAACTCTGGACTCTACCCTCAATACTTCACTAAAGAAGGAGTTTGCTAATGTTGGTATTGATATCCTTCTAATTGTTGATGAGAAGATGACCATCTATAGATTAGCTGAACACTTGGCTAGACCTGTTGAGAAAATCATTGAGATCGTAGAATGGTGTATATCCCGAAAGGTTCTCCGGGTCGAATGTCCCGAGGAACAAGAAATAGGCCAAAAGGAGATTATAGAGTTACCTTTGTTTGAGGGAAATATCGACAAGGCTAAGAAAAAACATCGACCTGTACTCGAGTTGTGTGACGGAAAGAGGACATTGCAAGAAATTGCAACTGAACTTGGAATACCCTATTTCGAAGCGTTGCAATGCGTTGTTCCATACCGCGGAAAAACGGTTAAATTCATACGCATAGATAAATCATCAAGATATTGAGACTGGAGGTTAAATTAACAATGGGTGTAAAAGGCAAGATTGCTTGGAATTTCATGACTCCGAAAGTTTCGAGAGTTCTATTTCAGGCTAGCTATCGAGAGCTAATGAATCTTCTAATGAGTACAAGCATGAACGTTGATGAGATAAATCGGAAGATGAAGGATATCGGATTTAGAGTCGGAGAAACCCTGCTTATGGACTATGCTGATAGAATCCGAGACCATGCGGGAGCATTTCATGAGTTTGCAAATACCTTACAGCTTGCGTACAAGGTGAACTCAGGACAAGTATTCACGGATATCTCGATTAGTGAAGATAAGAGAACCATCAAGTTCTCAGATGCAGATTGTCCAGTATGTGCTGGTGTCCATATCACAGACATGCCTGGTTTGCAGTATTGCGCTCTAGTGAGCGGTGTGTTTGATGCTGTCATGAAACTACGAGGCTTCCAAGCTGAGAGTTTCCAAGAGTCCGTCAAAGCTTTGGGTGACGAGGCTTGTACTTGGACACTCACACTACTGTAGAAAATCCTCTTCCCGGCACTGGAATTCCAGATACTCATCTGGCATAGGTATAAAACCTAATAACTGGAAATAGATGTATAGAACCAACTATGGAGGACCTCAATTGGGTCAAGGAATAGGCACGCTATTTGGTTTGATAACAGCATTTGCAATGACATTCGTCGTATTGACCTTCGGCACATTTATGCCCAATGATCTCATTGCGTCAACAGTCGTAGCTGACTTTCTTGTCACTGGTGAACTTGAAATACGTCTGGCCGTAACTGGTACTATTTTGTATCCTGCTCCAGCTTTTCTTGGTTCAACCAGTTTGGGGTCTCTTGTCGGATATGGTTCCGCAGGTGCATCAGTCCTCATGTGGCTTGCTTGGGGTACTGGTGGTCTAGTGGCTGGTTTATTCACCAAAGATATTTTTCCCGGAATTCTTTCAGGTGTCTTCTCAGCAGTAATTGGTGCTTTTCTCACCTGGCTTCTCTTCTTCATTATCTCTCCGGGCTTTGATGTCATGGCTATCTTTCAGCAGGGATCTCTTCTAATCATGCAAGCTTCGCTTGAGGGGACTATTTTCCCTGTGATTGCATGCGCGATAGGTGGGCTTCTTGGCGGAGCAATAACAAGAGACCGATAGCTACTCCATGCTAGAATTCAATGTCCTTCCACATTCAGAACATATCATAGGATTGGACTTGAAAACAGCACCACACTCGCATACTGTTTCAATTCTAGATGGAATTGGGGGCTCTGCTTGGCGTCCGAGTCTATCGACTATCATTGCTGTTGGGAATGCAGATGGCAATGTGAGAATGGCCAGAATCAGAGAGGTCATAAACTGAGAGAGTAGGTCAATATTTCTATTAGCGCTACCCCAAAACTCAGAGTCCAGAAAAAGTAAGGATATGAGTGCAAGAATAGCATGGATTAGACCAACCCAGAGCGCAGATCTGACGGTGTTCCACCCTGGTCTGGAAAATGGTCCAATCACCAATCCAATAATGACCCAAGATACAATGTACAGAACAACAACTATGGGTGTGAGTGGATTGAACAGAGTAGACTGAAGTGCACTACTTCCTGCTAGAAGGAACCAAATCATACTAAACGGATCTGGATATGCTGGTTGTGCAAGTCCGAGCATTATCACGATGGCTGTAGAACCTATGATAACTGCGAGTAAGCCGCTGACGAAGTTCCTCATATTGGTTACTCGACATATGCGAGCCCCTCTTAACCGTTATTGACAAGCTTCGGCTCATCCACCACCACAATCCTTTTCAGATGTCTATCGGAAAATACCACATACAGGCAGTTATTGGTCGAACCAGTGCCCATGAGGTATGCACTATGTCCAAAGATTTGGAACGAGCTTTGTCTAAACTAAGATTTGATGACCAAGTGTTGGGTTATTCCCTGATGACAAAGGATGGTAGACCCTTTGTTAGTTTTGCATTTCCAGATGAACTGTTTCCCCGTGTCAAAGATAGCATTAACCTGTACAAGTCTGAACTACGCCTCATGACAATCGATACTGATCGTGGACTAGTTGTCCTATCTCCTGTCGACAATAATTGGATTTTGACGGTTCTATATGTGCCTGAGCTACAACTTGGATTAGCTATTGCTAAAACAAAGAACGTCTTACGATTACTTGAAGGGATCGAACTCCCCCCTCCACCTGAGGAATTTGAAGAATCCTCAGAATCAAATATTCAAGTGTTGGAGAGTATCGCCATAACGGCGGCCTCTGTTGAATCTACTGAACCAACAGTAGCACCACCGACTCCAGAAGTAGAGATTGTAACTCCTACGTCTGATGTGGAAACACCACCACCTCCAGCTGTGGAGTTGCCACCCCCAGAATCATTCAATGTTCAACCTGTTACCGTACCTGAAAGAGGTCCGCAGTACTCTACTGCACTCTCTCTGGACTCGAAGATTTACAGTGAGATGAAGACTCTCTACCGTAACTTTGGATTTGATGTTCTAATGCTCGTTGATGGAAACATTAGTGTGGAGAAGATTGCAGATTCCATGTTTCAACCAAACGATAGAGTCATTGGCCTCCTGAAATGGGGTGCCTCAAAAGGTATCATAACTGTTGCACAGTTTTCTGCAGAGGAAGCAATCCCTTCTGAAACAAAAGATACGATGGGCCGCTATGTCAAGTGTCCTCGCTTCGAGGGAGACATAAACAAGGTTGTAACTGGAGATCAACAAATCATCAGACTGTGTGATGGAACTCGCACAACAGAACAGATTGCAGCCTCATTGAACATTCCGTTACCAAAGATTGTACAGACCGTCGCGAAATACCGGAAACATGGTATGAAGGTGATTGGAAAGACCCTCTAAATTGTTGAGTAGGTGTGAAAACAATGCCCAAAATTGAGAATCCATTACTAATTAGCCTCTATTCCTATTACGTCGAAAAGGTTCTATCTGAAACTAGCAACATCGATGAGGCAAATCAAAGACTGCGAGACCTCGGAAACGAAATTGGTCAACAAGTTTACCTCAATACGGAGATTGTCGATAAGACAAAGGATAATGTCACGACCCGTGAGGATGTTTCAAAACTGATTGAGACTGTCTACAGGGTTCTTTTTGATAAGAGACCCACAGACATTGACATGAAATCAGCTCGTGGATCTGTGCGTATTACTGATGACCACTGTGTCTGGTGCCAAGAAGTCAATCTTGAAGGTATGCGCGGATTCGGATACTGTGAGGTCTTCAGTGGAATTCTCGAATCTGTACTCGAGTTCAAAGGTGTAGATGCAAAGGTCTTCCAGGAGATGAGTCAAGCTACAGGTGCTGATGCTTGTGTCTGGAATGTCCGCCTAATGTAATTGTATCACATACACATAAAGCACTTAACTCGCACATCTTGATTAACCTGTGATAACGAGGTTTAGGAAATGTCTAATCCGGATAAAGTGATTCCATGGTGGCAGGGTCGCCTAAAGGAACGTGACCTTATGGCTGCATTCTTTGCGAAAACCTGGAATAAGATTGGCAACAGGATTGCAGTGATGTTCCCTGACAGCGTTAAAGACCTATACTACTCGGCTGGGCGTCTCGCCGGACTGGAGGCACAAAGTGAATACTTCAAAATCGGGAAGCAAAAACCTCCTGGAGATTTCAAGGGTATCATTGAGTTCATCAAAATGACTCTTGAAACATTGATTGTACCTTTTGGTGACATTACGATCGCAAAACTCTACAAACTATGGTTGGATGAAGAAGCGATAATCGAGATAGGTAATAACCCATATGCTTCGGGCTATGATGCTGATGAGCCATCGTGCTATTTCCTGAAGGGATTCATAGAGGCTGTTCTTGAGTATCTAACAGACTTCAACAAAATCCAATATGAAAAATTGATTGTAACAGAGGATACGTGCATTTCGACCGGTGAGAAGACATGCACTTTCAAGATTACAATGACCTATCCTGCCCGTGGCACTCCCTAGTAGTGCATATTTTCAACAAACGTTGTTTTTAACTGCAAAATGATATTAGGATTCGATGCGGGAAGTTAGAACATGAATAGACAGTTCACCAAACATATCCTGGTAGGACTTTCACTTATCCTCGTTTCATGGGGCGTCTTAGGTGTAGTTCTATCTGGTGTTAATGTTGGTGGTGTTGAGCCAATTGCTCAGGATCTGTCTCCGTCTCTGAATAGTGAGGATGGTCATGCACACCTTGAGGCATTATCAATATGGATTGGAAGTGCAACGAGTATTGAGAATGTTTCAATGGATGCTGAACTCTTCTCTTGGAATTCAGGAGGTACAAACGTAGCTTGGTCCGATGCGCTCTTCACTGCGATTGATATTGGTTTTTTTGTAATTGCGATTGGAACGGTATCAGTTGACACGAGAGAAGACCGCAGACTGCAGAAGCTACGTGACCGAGTTCTTAATGAAGTCACAGATAATCCCGGTATTCATCTCCGGGAGCTTCATCGAATCATAGGATGTGCAATGGGTGCTCTCCAGTATCATCTTCGGTTTCTGGAACAGGATGGGCTAGTCATTTCTCTCAGAAACGGCAATGTCCGACACATATTCGCACCAGACTATTCCTCCGATGAGAAAGTGATGTTGTTGACTGCACTAGCTCGCAATCCCACTGTAGGGTCCATCCTTGGAGAATGTGCAGCTAATGGTCAGACTACTCAAGCTGTAATCAGCAGGACACTAGATATAGACAAGAGTCTCATCTCCTACTACATCAGTAGTCTACTCGAGGCGGATATCCTTCGTTCCGTGAAGGTGTTTGGCAGAGAGAAACCTGTACTGCTCACCGATTGGGCGCGTACAGCTATTGATTGTCAGGGTCTTTTGGTACATTAGTTGTGCAACCCTTACGCTTATCTTGGGTTGAGAATCTTTCGCCATTAACCAAGGTGATATAGAATGGCGGACGACGATTATCTTGACGCAGTTGACTATACACGAGACGATTTGGATGTTGAAGATTTCGAAGATGTTAAACATGCTGTCCGACTCCAAGATGTCCATAGAACCTTCAAACTGGGCAAGAAAGAGATCGGAGCCGTTATCGGTGTAAACCTCACAATTGACGCTGGTGAATTTGTCGTAATCTCGGGTAAATCCGGTTCCGGAAAAACAACACTCCTAAACATTATCGGAGCAATTGATTTGGCAACCCAAGGGCGTGTTTTCGTCATGGATGTGCCAATCAATGATTATGATGAATCATTTCGATCTTCTTTCAGACTCAACAATACTGGTTTCATCTTTCAAAGCTACAACCTTGTTTCCACCTTGACTGCAATAGAGAATGTGATGTTTCCCATGCAACTCTATGAAAAGAAACAATCTGAATTGAGAGAGGAAGCCATGAAGCTCCTAGAGGGTGTTGAGATGGATCACCGAGCAGATCATCTTCCCTGGCAACTCAGCTCCGGAGAACAACAGCGGATAGCAATAGCTCGGGCAACAGCCAATGACCCTCCTATTATTCTTGCAGATGAACCTACCGCAAATCTTGACGGGGATAGTGGACAAATGATTCGTGACCTGCTGATTGAGTTGAACAAACAAGGAAAAGCAGTGATTGTCATGAGCCATGATGAGAGAATACTCAACCAGCCTGACATTCAGCATTACAAAATGGAGCTTGGAGTGTTAACACGTCATGTCTGAGCATCAGATGTTTGCATCAAAGGACCTCAAGAGACGTCCATTTAGGACTACTCTCACGATAATCTCTTTGACCAGTGTTGTGACCGCTACTACATTCGTATTCCTGTTTGGCAACGTCCTGCTTGATGTATCATCATTTGCTGTAGCTAGTGCACTTTCTTCATCCTTTGGCACATTCTTTTCTACATTCGTATGGGCAATACTTCTGCTTGTGTTTATACTAGGCGTTGTAGTAGTTTCTACAACTATCTCGTTAGAGATGGTGACTCGTCGTCGTGACATTGGTTTAATGAAGTCAATCGGCACACTACTGGACACAATCTTTGACTTTTTCATGGCACAGTCAGTAATCATTCTACTTGCAAGTATCGTCCTTGGTCTAACCTTTGGCACAATTCTCTATATGGTTGGAATGATGTGGCTAGGTTCTGTTGTCCAAGGTCTTCAGTTTACAAATTCCTTTCCTGTAATTCAATTATCAGTCCTCGCAATAGTCCTAGTCATAGCTGGATACTTCTCTGCTCAGAAACCAATATACGACACAGTTCAGGAATCTCCTTCTGTTGCACTGAATCCCGATGTGGGAACAAAGGTTCGTGTTTCAGGCTTTCTAGATAGTTTCGGCCTTTCATTTCGTATTGCCACAAAAGGAACTGGCCGAAGAATAAGAGGAACTAGAAGAACTGTACTCTCTCTGTTCCTGAGTTTCACAATCGCATCACTACTCTGGATTGGTGGAGGAGTTGTACAGACCACATCAAGTGCATACGTTACCCGCTCAATGGGAACAAATGTGATCGCGATAGGAAACACTGCCCTCTTGGACTCATACTACGACGCATATTCACTCTATGGTACACCTCTCAATGATTCCTTCACTTTCTTAGATGGCGCAGATATGATGCCAACTCAATTAGTCGCTGATCTTGAGGACACTCCAGGAGTCTCTAGAGTTGAATCACGTCTTGTTGTGTATTCAGAAGTAGAGGAAATGCCGGCTATTATTTGGAATGAGGAGTTTGAACAGTATGAACGCATCGGGCTAGACCGCATATCGTCTGCTGTTTTGGTTGGTCTCGATTGGGACACAACCATTTCTGACTGGTATTTTGAAGGTCGAAGTATTGATCAAACTGGACAGGTATGGATTGGCGGTAAGATGGCCAGTGACTTCTTTGAGGATCCACTCGTGCAGCGATTGGGTGTGCAGGGATCATCACTTGAGATCAAAGCACAGGCTTTTGATATCCTGAATGGTGGTATGATGGCAATAATGGATCTCTCCCAGTTGCAGAGTTATTACGGTGTATCTGGAACAAATCTGGCTCTTGTTCAGCTTGAGGAATACGATGACTCACTCATCTCACAAATCGAGGCTCTTGCGGAAAGTTATGGGTTTGACATCTTTAGACAACAAGAAGTTTTAGAGAGTAACCTTGAAGCAATCGCTGCTATTTGGGCGCTACTGAATCCCCTAGCTATTGTTACCCTCCTGAGTGCATTTCTAAGTCTCATGAACTACTTACTGGTATCAGTATTCGGACGTCTCCGTGACTATATCATCATGAGATCTGTGGGAGCAAAACCCTCTTTTCTAGCAAAGGTTATGATCGCTGAAGGATTGGATGTGGGATTGAGAGCTGGTATTCCCGCCATTGTAGTTGCGACTCTACTCAGTATCTATTCATTGATACCCGAAGCCGCTGTTTCCTCATTAGCGTATCTTCCTCTCTCAATTATAGCCGTCTTGGGTACCATGATTGCTGTGATACTGTTAGCATCGATACCTACGTATGTCTTCTTTGCCACAAGAAACGACCTCAGGGTGTCAGAATTCTCATCTTGAGTAATATTCTTTAGACTTAGGCCTTGGATGAGTCTGAGGAATGATTGATGACGTCTGAAGAACCTCAAGAAGAATTCTCAATCCACTGGATTCGAGATGTAGTTGATGAAGTATTAGCACGTGATCCTGATCAATATCTAATCGTTACAGGAAAGAGCATGAGTGGTAGTGTACACGCTGGCTTCATGAAGGAGATTATCATCGCAGACGTTATCAAACGAGAGCTTAAGGCAGTAGGAAAAGACGCAAAGACTGTGTTCATCTCGGATGATTTTGACCCAATTAGGGCATTCCCCCCAAGTTTGACTCTCTCACCTGATGAATACATGGGTGTTCCATACTCAGATGCTCCTGACCCACATGGTTGTTGTGAGAGTTTGAGTGCACACTGGACAAATGAGTTGGTTGAAACATTTCCTGAGTTTGGAGTAGACCCTGAAGTTGTCTTGCAATCAAAGATATATGAAACAAAAGAGATGCTAGATGCTGTTCGTATCTGCCTGAACCATACTGAGACAATCAGAGAGATTCTGATTGAATGTGTTGCACGCGATTTTGATGAGACGCAGAAAGCAGATTATATCGAGTCCATGAAGACCTGGTATCCAGTCTCAGTTGTCTGCCCAGAGTGTGGAAGATTGCAGTCTGGTGGAAAGGGATCAATCGTGCCTAATCGAGTGACATCGTACAACTCCGAGAGTGATGAGGTCTCCTACAAGTGTGCACACTGTGGACATTCAGAAACTGCTAAACTTGATAAACTCAGACTGAAGTTATCATGGAGAGTTGATTGGCCCGCAAAATGGTATATCATGAAAACAACATGTGAGCCTGCGGGGAAGGATCATGCAGTGAAGGGTGGCTCTTACGACACTGGTCTAGAGATGTCTCGAAGGGTGTTTGGTTGGTCTGGTCCAGTCAAAGTGCCCTTTGAATGGGTTCGTCTTGGTGGTTATGACATGGGCACCTCGAGAGGTGTAGTCTTTACCAATCGAGCTTGGCTGAATATTGCGCCTCCCGAACTATTCAGGTATATGGTCCTTAGAACCGATCCGGAACGAGCAAATAATATTCAAACCAATCTCATACCAGACTTGGTTGACATCTACGAAACCTTCGAGCGAAACTACTATGGACTTGATGATGTGGATAGTGAAAAACAGGATCTGGCAAAGGTACTGTATCCACTGACAGAGGTACGCAAAGTCATTGAAGAATACATACCCAAACTCTCTTTCAAATTTGCAATAGTGACGTCACAGCTTCAGGGAATCTTGAGTGAAGAAACAATTATGCAACGATGTTATGATGTCTTGAAGAAGCAGCACAGTCTTTCAGACATATCCCCTGAAGCAAAAGCATTGATACCTGCAAGACTTTCGAGGGCTTTGAATTGGGTTAAAGAGTTTGGTAGTGAACGAGATCAGGTAGAGGTCCCTGACACAGTTCCCAAGGAGATCATTGATACTCTGACAGATACAGACCGTGAGTTCCTGAAGAACTTCGTGGAGGTTCTGAAAGGAGACCCTCTCGACGATGAGGAATTACAGGGCAAAGTGTTCGAGACTGCTCGTGGAGTGGGGTTGAAGGACAAACGTGCATTTGTCGTTCTCTATAGGATTTTGATCTCCCGAAAATCCGGGCCTAGGTTAGGTGGATTCCTAAATCTCCTAGGAAACGAATGGGTCCTTGAACGCATTATGAGTGTGTTGTGAGAGCTCCTCAACACGTTTATTAACGCTTTTCCAGTCGGCGCAGTCCGGCCTACAGTACTGGATTTGTGAAATCTATGCTTGGAACGTTAAGAGAACAATACCAACGTGTGATGGCGCCAGTTGGCAAGGCAATCGCTCGAACTGGTATCACTCCCAACATGATTACAGGATTGACCGTACTTGTTGCTCTTGTTAGTGCTTGGTTCTTTGTACTGGGTGACCTGTACGTTGGTCTTCTGTTCATGATACTCACTGTAGTCATGGACATGTTTGACGGTGCTGTTGCGCGTGCGGCTGGTCTTGCAACAAAATTCGGTGCGACTTTTGACCACACCCTCGATAGATATGCAGAGTTTCTTTTCATGCTTGGTCTCATGTTGGGTCCGATAAGCGCAGTCACAATACCCTGGTGGCCCTACAGCTTAGGAGACACTTTCATTCCTTGGTTTTGGGGTTTCTTCACACTCTTTGGAATGATTATGGCTAGCTTTGCTCGTGCCAAGGCTGAATCAGTAGGCGGCATGGAGAGCTGTGCTGTTGGAATAGCTGAGCGACAAGAGAAACTTATTCTCACCATTGGAGGAATCTTGCTTTTGGCTATCCCTAGCACAAACATCTGGATTGACATTCTAACACCCGTTCCCGTTCTGCTTGACATCTTTGTAATGCTAGATATTACCAATATCCTCACACTTTGCATTGCCATCGTTGGAATCCTCTCACACATCACAGTCGCTCAGAGGTTACGATATGCAAAGAAGATGATTGTCACAACAGAACCGGGTGAAGGCGAAGATGTATGACCTTGTCGTGATTGGTAATCCCTCACTTCATAATGGTCGTCTAACTGGACCAAGTATCTACAACGCAGCAACTGCCGCAAAACTCGGCATCGAACAAATGGCCATTATAAGTTCACTTGGACCAAAATTGACTGACAAGTTCATCCAGGGAGTAGACGCACTCGGCATACCTGAGTACTTCATCATCGAGACGAATGGTATGGACGCAAAGGAGATTCGAAACCCGACACTTGGCAAAGGAATGAGTGTAATGGGTATCCCGGATAGAATCACCATTCGTTCAATTCCTGATGAGTTTCTTAATACACAGATTATATTGCTGAGTCCTTCTCTACAAGAAATCAATGCGGAGTTTATTGAATGGATATGCAATTCAACAGATGCTCAAGTCTTTCTTGATCCACAACTTCGTAAATTAAATTCAGAGAATCGTGTCGAGTTAATTAGAGAATTCAGCGTAACAGAGAAAACTCAAAGCTATCTTGACATCATTAAACCAAATCAACTGGAATCTGAGCTGATTACAGGAGAATCAGACCCTTTTCTGGCTGCAGAGCTGATTGTTGAATGGGCTTCTGAAACCTGCATAATCACTCTTGGAGAAAAAGGCAGTCTTGTCTATGATGGGAGTGACTTCAGCATCATCCCCTCCTATCGAACCGAAGAAGTAGACCCAATAGGTGCAGGGGCTGTGTATCTAGCTGCATTCGCTTCTCAATCAATAGCTGGAAACTCACTAATTGACTGTGGTGTGTATGCATCATCTGTCGCCAGTTTGAAAGTAGAAAATCAAGACCTAGATTTCCCACTAGATGAAACAGAAATCAGTCGTCGGTCTGATGTCATTGCAAGTTCTGTCGAATCCCGTTAGTGGTTTGATTGCGCCTTCTATGTTGTCTGGTCAAACACTAGGTCCATTGTTTTTCTAAGGAATGATTTTGCTTCAGACATTGCATTGATGCCTTTCTCCGTTATTGCATAGTACTTCCTTGGTGAATCGTCTTTCCTCTGTCCTTCAATGAGACCATCTTTTATCAAGCGATAGATAATCGCATATCCACTTACAGTAGCTGGAGAAAAACCGAAGCGTATAGTGATTAACTCCTTTATCTCATATCCATAGTGAGGTCGCTCTTGCAATAAACGGAGAATGTACATCCAGAGCATCTCTTTGGTCAGCTTGGTCACAAGTCTTGTCATTGCTTTAGGTTGTGGGCTATCGGGTTCGTTGTCTGGCATCATCTGACCATCCTTTCAAACTCTGAGATTATTGCAGCCAGACAATGGCTACTAAGATAACTCTTCTTCCCCAGTGATATTCTTTGGATATTGTGCTGAGATATGGTGCTCTCTGTCTGAGAATCGAAGCCTCTATGGTCTCCAAGCATAAAACTGTTCTGAGTAACTGGACGAACAACGTGTGTGCTAAACATATTGGCGCCCTGTTCATCCAACATCCAGAGTTTTGAATCTCCCTTTTGGTTCAACTTTTTGATAACATCATCCAGAGTTCCTTCAGAAACATCAACATACTTGGGTGGCTTTTCCCTCAATGAATCTCTAATCACGGATGCCCAACCCACTTCTCCATTTGGAGTTTCATCCTGCGGATCGCTAAATGTCAGAATCATGGTGTTCCCAATCACAGCAGTCATTTCAAGATCAGATGTAGGCCAAGATATTGGCCCCCATGAGAAACAGGCTGCAAGGTCTCTACAGAGCACATCTATCCGTTTTCCAGAACCAGGAAGATCTTTCAGAAGGAAATCTCCCTCAGAAGACACATGTGGTAGAATTTGTATGAATCTTAACATGGTGGACTCTGGCATTCGGCATACCAGCTGATTTATTATTTTTCCAATGAGAGTCTGGTTTTCACATGAAATGCGTTCATGATTTGTTTAGAATCTACGTTCTCGAGTTGGTACAGTTTTCCGCTCTGTTGCCTGTCTAATCTGGACCTTGCCAGCATGAACTGCACAGCTCACACAGTAGTGTGATGTGACCACTTTGGTCTGGATGTAGCTTCCCTGTTGCCTGAGTTCGCGAGCTAGCTGAGGTTCAACAACTGATACTCTCTTTGTGTATTTCTTAGCCTTGTCAACTGGCACTATGCGTCCACACTTCGTGCATTGAACAGATTTGCTCTTGCCCGAACTGCCTTTGCTTCTTCCGCCAGATTTTCTTTTCTTACCCAATTTTCAGTTCCACCATGACTGATTGTGAGCCCGGCAACTCGGCTATCCTTAAAATCTTGTTCATATTACTACAAGAAAACGAATTGGACTATCACCAATGAGGTTGTACTGTTTCGAGTACCTTGTCCACGACCTCATCATTCGCATCAATGATATGCTGGTTCGTTTCTCTCTCTATTTGGTCATCAAGAATTGGAGCCTCCTTTCCTGAGAGACCCTCTAAACTTGCCCTGATAGATGGACCCAGTGTAAAGGGGTTGTATCCCCCTTCTAGAGCCCAGACAGAACCCTTTGCACTTGTTGCGTTCACAATTTTACGAACAAAATTGCCGAACCTCCAGAAAATCCATGAATCGACATCCATGTTCCCAACAGGATCTGCATAATGTGCATCATAACCTGCTGAAACCATGATTATGTCCGGGCTGAACCTCTTGAGGGCTGGTTCTATCACTCTATCAATTGAGGTTTCGTATGAGACATTTGGTGACGTTTCAACAAGAGGTATGTTGATGTTTGTTCCCTTTGCATTGCCATGTCCCAATTCTCCATAGTGTCCTAGACCAAAGTTTTCATAATCATACTCATGAACGGAAATAATCTGCACGTTTGTGTCTGTATAGAATATCTCCGATGTGCCATTTCCGTGATGATTGTCAAAATCAATAATGGAAACCTTGTTCACATCCTTGTCATTCAATACGGAACGAGTTGCAATAGCTACATTGTTGAAATAACAAAGTCCCATTGGATTTGATGTAGTGACATGATGCCCTGGTGGTCTCATCAAAGAAAATGCATGTTTGACTTCACCTGAAACCACCATCTCAGTTCCTTTCATTGTACCGCCAACTGAGAGAAGAGCTGTTCTAAGCAAGTCTGGACTGGCGTAGGATGACTCACCAAGCTGCCCACTTCCAATGTCTGACATTAGTTCAATAGATTCAACCAAATATGCTGAATGAACCAGACGTGCGTCTTTCGGCTTTGCTTTTGGTGCTTTCACCCTAATGGTATTTCCAAGCACACCTTCCTGGTCAAGGTATCTCTCCGCAATTTGAGTTCTGAGAGGACTCTCAAAAGCCTCTAGATGGGGTTTTGGGAAAGGCATTTTGTGCAGGCTGGATTTCGGATGTGAGATGAAAGCAATCTTGTCCTTTTGCACGGTGATTCACCAAGGAATCTCGAGGTCTCCATCCTTAACTCTTGTCATTTTCTCGAGGAAAGAGGATTCAATTGGTAGGATATATCTGTACAGAACGTTGAGAACCTTTTGTGAAACTCCGCTGGTTTTGGATACTCGTTCCAGTCCTTGAATTGGACTATCTTCCAGAACTGTGTCAGCTAATTTCTGTGGATCACGCCATTGCCTCTCTTCAGTTGTCCACAGGAATCCATCCTTTGCTTCAACATTCAGATGACTTTTCCTGAACTCTCCTGCTGCATCAAGAAGGTCAATTGAAGGGCCTCGTCGAACATAATGTTCTGAAATCTCGGGATTTTCAATAAACAGTCCAACTGAAAAACTATCCTCCTCAAAGTAAACTTCCACAAGAGTTTCTCCGAACCTAGCTTCACCAGTTCTTTCAGTTTGGAGACTGACCTGCACTTTTTTAGCTACTCTATACAGTTTATCTCGAAGGATTGTGTAATGCTTTGACCCGTCTGACTTGAACTCCCGTGTGAATGAATGCTTGGCTAACCATTCGGGTAACGCCTCAGTGGGAATTGAGGATTCAAACAATATATTGGATACTGCGTCTTCGTTACTATTTTTGGAAGCATCCCGCAGTCTGCCTATCCGATATTTCACCCACTCATATGCCCTCGGAGTGAAACTGGAAGCAATATTCCTTCGATGATCTGTTGGATCAATCAAAATGATATAATCATCCCTAAAAGCTGTATTCTTTCTCAACTCCTTCAAAGAGCGCTTCAACGGGTCGATTGGTATGCTGTCTAGTTGTTCTAATGCATCGAAGGCATCATCAAGAGTATCTGACTGTATCGCTAATAGTTCAAGAGAAACTCCAGTGATACCCATTCTTCCAACTGCACACTGGTCTCCATATGCATGACTGGCTCTAACAAATGACTTCAGTATTCTTGCATCATCTCTCATCTCATCCGTAAGTAAATCTGCAACATAATGTGTATGATGGACTGTTCTATCAACCGCTGTTATTGGTCCATCCTCTGAGAGAGTTGTAGAGTCAATGTCAAAACAACCAAGTATGTCAATCTCTAAATCCATCATCTTCAATGACAGATATGGATGCTGTGAGAAGGCTCGTTGCACATTGGTTGTATCCAATTCAGTTACAGCTGGTGTAAACCAATCTTTGACCATATTGCTCATCAGATGGTCAAGATCTTGGTGTCTTTTTTTGTGAGGCTTGTCAAGGATGGCAGTATAGGCTTCCGGTTTTAGTCCTACAAACAAGTCTATGTCTGCTGCACCTCGTAGTTGTGTCTGTTTTTTTCCTGTAGAACCCTGTGCCTCAATGAAGGAGTAGGAATATTCGTTTGAACGTGGATGGTCAGATAATGCCTGCTTAAGGGAATCAATTATCGTCTTCTGTAAGTCTAATTCCTTCTGTGAAGGTGTCACCTCTGCAAGAATACGTTTTCTAACGTTATCCGAGAGCAGCGTTTCCAAATTTCAGACCTATGCTCCAGAGTCCAGTAGGTTGCTATGAATGTTGGCTTCTCCGGAATTAGAGCCGCCTCTAGCTTTAAAGCAGTGGTTTCATCTTACTCCACTAATGGTGGATTGAATGACAAAGATGGTGCCTATCGCTATTACATTACTCCGATGTGGTGAACGTTACCTCTTTCTACAAAGGCGAAATCCACCATACGAGAATCTGTGGAGTATGGTTGGTGGGAAAGTAGGCCTAGGTGAGCATATACGGAGTGCCGCTGTTAGAGAGGTTATGGAAGAAACTGGTACACCTGAGGTCAATAACTACATGTATCGTGGTTTGGTTTCCGAGCGATTGCTTGAATCAGATGGGGCTCTCTCTGCTCACTTTCTGATTTTTGTGAGCTATGCCGAGATTCCATCTTTCAGCGAGAATCATCAGGAAGGAAACCTTGCCCTGTTCACTGAAGATGAGATTGAATCCAAGAAAGAACAGTTCCTACCTTCTGACTATCAGATGTTCAAATGCTTCAAAGACCAAGAGTCAATTCAATCGAACTATGAAGCTGAGCTATTACATGATGACACTGGGTATCATTTAATCTACTATCGGGAGTCTAGTGATGAAGCTCGGTGATATTGAAATCAATCCCTTGGCTGCAGAGAGTCTTGGGACCCGTTCGTTATGCACTCACGTTGTCACACCCGATATCAGCATTCTATTTGACCCATCAGTTGCTCTTGCAAAACGATACAATCTAGAGCCACATCCAACTGAATTCTTAGCCCTAACGAATTCCTTGGCCAAAATCATGCAAGCTGCTGCCAAGTCCGATATATTGTCGGTCTCTCATTATCACTATGACCATGTTAGACCCGGCTTTGAAAATCATCTCTACAATTTGAGCACAAAGAGTGAGCGTCGTGAGATGTTCTCTGGAAAAATAGTTCTAACAAAGGACAACCGGGAGAACATCAATCCATCACAAAGACGACGCGGATTTTACTTTGAGAAGGATGTCAAAGAAGTGGTTACGAAAATTGAATGGGCCGATAATAGATCATTCAAATTCAATAATACCAAAGTGACCTACTCTCCACCACTTCCACATGGTTCTACGAACTCTCGCCTCGGGTATGTTTTAGCTACCCTGGTTGAGTTCTCTGGGAGCCGCTTCATGTTTGCACCTGATGTCCAAGGTCCGATTGTACAGGAAACGCTCCAGTACATTCTACAAGTGGCCCCCGACCTGCTAATAGTTGGTGGTCCCCCAATCTATCTGTTCAGATTTACCGACAAGGAGAGAGAGGCGGCTCATAATTCTCTAACTGTTCTTGCGTCGACCATTCCTACACTGGTTGTTGATCATCATCTGATGAGGGATAGAACTTGGAAAGATTGGATGCTTCCGGTCCTGAAAGCTTCTGAAAAAGCTGGAAACAGAGTGCTGACTATGGCTGAGCTTTCAGGAGAAGAGAATATGCTCCTTGAGGCTGAACGTGAGATGCACTATAAGACTGAGCCCCCTAGTGAGAAGTTCATGAACTGGGCTCAAGCTTCAGAAGAGTTCAAATTAAAACATCCAGCGCCACTCGTTGAGCTCCAAGAATAGGAACAGCAAAACATCTTATTGGAATAGTCGGCAATCTCGTCCATGGTCTTGACCAATAGGACACTCCGTAACCATGTTCTTTATGACCACACATGACTGGTAAAATGCAAAGGTGAACTTCTAGTTGGAAGATATTGATGGCGCATCCACAAAGGCACTGCTTGATCGTTTCAAGCAATCTGTAGGTCGCGCTAATGAATGTCTCACAAATGAAGAGTATCAACAAGCAATGGCACTCTACTTTGATGCCAGCCAATCTGCAGATGAGATGACCCAACGTTTTGTCAGCTTGCTCATCAAAACAGCTCCAAGTACCGCACACAAGACTTTGCTTATCGAATTTCTAAGTTGGCGACTCAGGTATTTTACTGCACAATATGATTATCATCTTGCGGTGGCGCAGACTTTATCCGGTCTACCCCGGGAAGAATGGATTGCCAGACTGGAAACTATTCTTGTTCTCTCACAAAGTTTAGTTGATATGATTCTCCCTGTCTACAATCAAGATGATGATCCAATCATAAGGCCGAGAATAAAGGACCTCTTCGATGATTGGATAACTGGGGTCCGAAACCTGATTCTCAAACTCCGTTCTTGGGGTATGGCGAGTGCTCAGGCTGCACGTGTTCTCGAATGGGCTATGGACAATGGAATTGGATGATTGGAACAAAATCAGATGTATCGGGATCTATTTCTTTGCTTTCCCTTCAACGTTTGCAATAGCAATCTCAGTGTCTGCAAGTTGATAATGGCTATCCAAGTAACAGATAAGATAGTGGCCATTGTGATTGACAACGACAGGGGCTGGAAAACGTTTGACTTGTTTCAACTCCTCTGTTGGAATCTCCCAATATATTGATTCCTTACAGACAGGACATTGCATCCATTTCAGCCCTTCAGCCATTATTAGTTCCACCTATGTATGAGTGGTCGGTGTAGGTGTCAGAGTCAGCAATGGTACTAAAAAGCGTTTTCCAGAGGCCCAACAACCTGTGGGTTTCAAAATTCAGTCAATTATCATCGAGGTCAATATCCCATGCACCTGGGTCCTCTAGATCCCTGCTGAGAATTGGTCTTTTTCGAGTTTCAAGAGAATCCAAATCATAACGATCACTGTCTATAACCAATTCATCCGAAACCTCATCCAAATACGCTGGAATGTAGCCGTTTTCAATCAGCCTGACTATCATCCTCTTCAATTGGTTTTTCTCTAATCCAGTACTCTCTTCAAGACTGGCAAGTGTCACAGCTACCTCGGATTCGAGAGAGGTCCGAACAAATCCGGCAAGAACCAGTTCAAAGGAACGTCTCAGCTTTCCAAGTTCTTTCCGGTCGATTTCATCAGCCAAGACAGTTTCCATTAGCTTGTTGGCGTCTCCAAAGCGGTACTCCGTCAGCATCAGCGCTAGATCAATGAAACCTGTGACCTCTCCCTTAGTAATCTGAATGACTGCATCAATCAATTGTCTTGAAAGGTCAAGGTCGCCTCCAGTGATGGCACAGAATGCACCGTCCAGCAACAAGTAGGGGTCCTTCTTCTCTTCAGCTGCAGACACATAGGCTTGAGCTGCAATCTGACAGTCAACCTCGAACTTCTCATGTTCCCCATGCTTGACCCATGCTGCACCAGCATTTGTCATTAACACTGCTGCCTCAGCAAACTCATGCGCCAGCATACCATGTTCATACGCTCGTTCATATGCTTCGGCCGCTTTAGAGAATGACTCCCAATTCTTCCAGCAATCACCTGTCTTTCGGAAGAGAGTCATGGCCTCACTATTCTTTCCACAGTCTGCCATCTCTCCAGCCAGCTTTTCCAGTTTCTGGCACTCCGATTGAGGCACGATTTTCAGAACTCCGTGATAGCCATGTCCGTACTATCTAAGGACCCCATCTTTCATGTTGAGTGTTCGTTTGGCAAACTTTGCGATCTCATGATTGTGTGTGACAAGAACAACAGTCATCTTCTTCTCTCTGTTGAGCTGAGCGATGATCTTGAGAATATTCTCACCAGTCTTAGAATCCAAGTTTCCGGTGGGCTCATCACAAAACAGGATTGGTGGGTCATTCACCAATGCCCTTGCGATGGCTACTCTCTGTTGCTCTCCACCAGACAATTGTTTTGGAAAGTGATCTCTTCTCTCTAGCAT
>JAGXOC010000349.1 GCA_019894665.1 Candidatus Thorarchaeota archaeon | reverse complement strand
CTGCTATCGTTCTCACGCGAATCTCCAAAGAGATTCCACTAAAGGAGCTTGACGAGAAGTCACGTAAGGCGTTAATTGACACTTACAACAAAGCTATGCGAAGATCAGCCAAAGAGGGTGATTACGCAGGAATGGAAGCACATCTTTCGAACAAATG
The DNA here is from genome assembly GCA_019894665.1 of Candidatus Thorarchaeota archaeon. Taxonomy (GTDB): domain Archaea; phylum Asgardarchaeota; class Thorarchaeia; order Thorarchaeales; family Thorarchaeaceae; genus SMTZ1-45. Next base: position 396 of record JAGXOC010000349.1, on the reverse strand, counting down.
GGAGATTCTTGGATTTGATTCCAATGACCTCACCTATTTATCAGATGAGTTTGGCAGATTGATGAGACGCGGTCGTCCAGAGTTTGCTCTAGAGCGACTGGGAAAGCTAAACAAATACTTTGGAGATAATGACATCGAGATTAGAGTCGGGATAGCTCTCCAAGCATTCAAGAATCTGTCTAAAGGAACAGTCTCCAATCGAAATGAGTTCAACGCAACTATTGATGCTTCTTTGAATCTATTCAAAGACCTTGTGGCGGGAATAGAGAATTGTGGCACCGTTGTATGTAAAGAGGTAATTAAGAGCCCAACAATGGCGGACTTGTGTTTAGCATCGGTGGCTAGCATCATTAGTTTGATGGACAATTATGTAAAGAAGTCAGGAAAGGCAGTTTC
>JAGXOC010000348.1 GCA_019894665.1 Candidatus Thorarchaeota archaeon | reverse complement strand
GAGGATCTATATGAACTTGCTCAGGATTTGGGTGTACCTTATTTCATAGGCGAAGTCCTGAATGATTCAGCTATTGTTTTTGAAGCAGCTGGTGAGTATGATCTCGCAATTTCAAGCCATCAAGAGGTCATCAAGACTATAGGCGAGAGTGATTTTACCAGTCAAATACTCTCTAGGATATATGCTACTTTAGGGGATGGCCAGAGAGCTTTAGATGAGATCAACCAGTATGTCGATAAAACAGGGATTTCTGATCTTCCTCCGTGGCTTCTTAGAAGAGCACGGGCGTTGACTATGTTAAATCGGGTAGAGGAGGCTGAGCGTGATCTGGATACCATACATGGACAGATATTGAAGACCGGTTCAGACTTCTATTTCGCAAACTATTACCACGTTTCAGGATTGATAGAACTAGCAAGGGGCGATTACCTATCTGCCTCAGTTATCCTTGAGAAATGCTGGGAACTCACTGAGGGGATTCCAAGAGTTCTTGATCAGAATTATGTCCTCCTTGATCTGGCGAGAGTTGAGCTCCTGCTAGCTAGAGAATCAACA
>JAGXOC010000347.1 GCA_019894665.1 Candidatus Thorarchaeota archaeon | reverse complement strand
TAGTACATCAAAAAGACTGCAATACTCATTGAGAGGGCAAAAGAGACCCCCACAGCAACTTCCATTTTTTGTGTTATTCCTGATTCACCAGCATATCCAGTGAAGATTGCGACAAGTACGCTGAATAGTAAGGCACCAAGTATCGGATCAAACCAGGGAGCTATACCAGAGTCCTGGAGGAAGATACCCAATGCAGTTCCACCTAGTGCAGCATGCGCCACGCCAGATGCCATGAAGGAGAGTCCACGAAAGACAAGAAATGTTCCACTGGCTGCTGCAACAATAGCAATCAGTACTGCAGCAATAATGGCTCGTTGAAGGAAGGGGCTGTCAATGATCAACTGAATTATATCAATCATGACGATCAATTCCTGAGTCATGGGTCATACAGTATCGATGTCCTGAGTGTTCTACAATTCTTGCGGTGGGACCATACACTTTCTTCATCAGCTCAGGATCCATTATTGAACATGGTTCGCCAATTCCAATTACAGTGTTCTTCAGTAGCAGAACATCCTGAACCAAGGTATGAATTGGGTTGAGGTCATGTGTGAC
>JAGXOC010000346.1 GCA_019894665.1 Candidatus Thorarchaeota archaeon | reverse complement strand
TATGAGAATAGATAGATTACAAAACCGATACGAAATAACGATTCATGAGCAATTATGTTATTGACCGTTGTTGAGGCATCCGCGATTACAAATTGACCAAACAAATCTGCAATGATCGAAGTTAGAATAAACACGAAATAGAGGAAACCTGCGATTCTTGCAGTCTTGTATGGCGATTGATCAGCGACTTGGCTGATAGAATTTTCTCCTTCAATTGGCATTAAAATACACGACCGTTTCATTTACACTAAGCAAGGTATACAAGTAGTAGACAAATATTAACAAGAAAACAAAAAGGATACAGATGGTATAAGAAGGTGTACTTATGACCTTTTTTCAAACCTGGCAATCGCAAGACAGATGAACTCAAATCACTTGAAGGCCTGATAGTCAGAAAGCCAAAGTACAAACCTGATTTTGAGGCATATAAGATTGGAAAATATGCTATTGTATCTGCAGGATATCTCCATGCGTTCAATAAAGGTGAACTCTGGTTCATCCCAATATCAAATATTCCAGACGAGGATAAGATGCAAGAGATTATTGTGTAATACTA
>JAGXOC010000345.1 GCA_019894665.1 Candidatus Thorarchaeota archaeon | reverse complement strand
CTTATTGGGGTCCTTCTCCCAGAGTTCCTTGAAAGTTGAAAGTTCTATCGAACCCCGAAGATCACGAACCAAAAACCCTGAGCTAAACAACACGAAGATGGACAAGGAATTTCTATTGCTCGTACATGGTCTCGATTTCTTCGAACCTGCGTCTCAAACAAGCCCAAGGAGGAGGATGAGAGATGAAGTTTGATAGATGTTTGATTCTAGGATGCAAGTTCGTCAAGGGTTTTGGTTACTGTGTCCGTTGTGGTTGGGTCAGAGGCACGAAGAGATTGAAACGATACTGAAGGAGAGAGAAGAATGGGCGGGTTCGGAAAAAGAAAACCAAAACGGGATGATAGAAGACTATCGGAATCCATCACCATCAGGGTCTATCCTGAACACAAAAACCGTATCAATAAATTGGCACTCAAATCATCAGTGTCTCAAGTTATCAGGGGCATTCTGATCAACGGACTGGAAAAAATGGAGAGAGATCAATGAGCATGGTGGTTGATGTTCATAAGAAGAACGGCAAGAGAGCAGAGTTCGATGTGTACATCGGACGGAAGATA
>JAGXOC010000344.1 GCA_019894665.1 Candidatus Thorarchaeota archaeon | reverse complement strand
AATCACTCTTTACAAGTGCTGCGTCCAGCCATTCTGCAATATCGCTTGCATTTGATATTGTGGCACTCAATGCAACAATTTGAATTTCTAACATTTGTCTTAGCTTAGCAAGAACCATCTCTAATGTTGGCCCTCTTGATTGATCATTAATGAGATGAACTTCGTCTACTACAACTATGCCGATGTCATTAATCCAGTTAACTTTGTGTCTAACTAAGGAATCTGCTTTCTCAGTAGTAAGAACAATAATATCAGCTTCTCCAAGCTTTGTTCCAGATGAATCATAGTCACCAACTGACATAGCTACTGTGATACCCAATTTCTCGTATTTCTTGAAATCAGCATATTTCTCACTAGCAAGAGATTTCAGAGGAACTAAGTATAATGCTTTTCCACGACCATCCAAAATTGTTTTCAACATACAAATCTCAGCGACTAGGGTCTTTCCAGAGCTGGTAGGAATTGCAAGCACAAGATTAGACCCCTCCAAAACTCCTGTTTCAAAAGCCTGCTCTTGAGGTGGAAAAAGTTTTGTTATTCCCAAACTCTGAAGGTGAT
>JAGXOC010000343.1 GCA_019894665.1 Candidatus Thorarchaeota archaeon | reverse complement strand
AACTTGAGCTTGTCAGTACCAAACTCAAAGTTGGTCTACGATTACTTAATGGTGTAAGAAAGGTTCGTAGGAAAGAATCACAACAGGCCGCTAAGTTACTAATGCTTGATTTTATAATCCCTTGGCTCTCCAGAGGATATCGTATTTACAAGGGAATCCTTGATGTGAAACTTTGACACGCTGAGAATGAGTAATGGTGGACCGGGCGAGATTTGAACTCGCGACCTTTCGGACATTTGACCTACGGGGCAAACCTGCAGGTTTGCAAACCGAACGATCTGCCAGGCTGATCTACCGGCCCATGCTTAATTGCGTTATCGAGTCGAGGCAGTTTTAACCCTTACGCTCGCTGACCTCTTCACGAATATTGTCGACCCGGATTGGTGCACCTTTTAGTTCAGACGCCTCATCAGCAGTGAGTTCTTCATACTTCACAAGACGCATATCTTCAGGAATTATACCACTGACTCCAGATGGGTCCTCAAGTATCAGTGTGAAGGTGAACTCACCCTTGATAGCCTGCTGCATGACCTCTAGAAGTTCCTTGCCTCTCTGACGC
>JAGXOC010000342.1 GCA_019894665.1 Candidatus Thorarchaeota archaeon | reverse complement strand
AAGTATGCCATATATCAGTATATTCATATATCCCAACATTCACAGTCTTTCCATGTCCCCGAAGCAGTGGGAGGTTCTATTATATTTATAATGGTATTTGCACAGTTCCAGTCACATTTGTATTTCTCACTGAACCCTATGGATTCCTGTTGTTAATCCTGAGACTGGTCGAGCATTGCCTAATGTAGTTAATAAAGGTAAGATTGATAAATTGATTAGGATCAATGGACAAATTTTCGTGAAGGAACACAAGTCAACATCCAGTTCAGTTGATCCTGACTCTCGATTGTGGAAAGCCCTGGGCCTGGACACACAAACGAACAACTACGTGTATGCCGCCAGAAAATTAAGAATTTCAGGTCAGCTTGCAAAATATGGCATCACTTGTATGGATAGAATCGCTGGCGTGTACTATGATTGTTGGCACAAGCCTGGGATCAGCCCGAAGAAACTCAGCCAGGCTGACAGTAAGAAGTTCGTAGAGACTGGTGAGTATTGTAGTCAGCAGTTTAAAGTAGAACACGAATTTTCTAACCCTGCTAATACCGCATATTTTAGAG
>JAGXOC010000341.1 GCA_019894665.1 Candidatus Thorarchaeota archaeon | reverse complement strand
AGCAGTTCTGATACTCCATTAGTCAATAAGATCTTGGTGCCATCAACAACATACCATACTGAATCAAAATTCGTATCTGTTGCCGTGACTTGAACATTAGGTCGTGAATTCCAATAGGTGCCATCTGTAGGCAAGTTGACTGTTAAAGCAGGGTCAGAAATATCTTTATTAATCATACGTGAATGAAGAGAATTTACGTTTCCCGCGGAATCATTTGCAAAGAAGTAAATCGTGAACGTTTCTTCTGCAGATAATGAATCCCATATGCCCTGATCGAGCAGTTCTGACACTCCATTAGTCAATAAGATCTTGGTGCCATCAACAACATACCATACTGAATCAAAATTCGTATCAACTGCCGTTGCTTGAACACCAGGTCGTGCATTCCAATAGGTTCCGTCTGCAGGTAAGTCGACATTCAAAGTAGGGTCGGTGATATCCTTGTGAATGGTCCTAGAATGCAAAGAATTAATATTTCCTGCGGAATCATTGGCATAAAAATAGATCGTGAACGTTTCTTCATCCATTAAACCATCCCATATGCTTTGATTGAGTAGTTC
>JAGXOC010000340.1 GCA_019894665.1 Candidatus Thorarchaeota archaeon | reverse complement strand
TTTCAAAAGTCACGGGGATTGTAACAGTTGCGGGCTTGGTCATAGCGTTCTCCTAGTGTGTGTCTATGCGTGTATTATAGCAGGAATCAATAACCTTGTCAACCAAAGGGCTATTGCCCGTCCCCTAATAGGAAGTCAAGCAGGTCACAGTCTAGTTGCCATTGGCTATTATAGACTTGCGATTCAATCCAGAATACAAACTCTGTACTTAGATCAACCATTGTTCTTCTCCTTTAACTTGGCTTCAATGGCTCTGGCAAATTTAAACCTCTGGTTTCCTGATGTTGGGTCACTGCCTACAAACGAGTTGTCCCACATCAGATTTATTTCCTCATCAGTCAGCCCTACCCACGGTTTCACCTGCTCTGGCTGTGTCAAGGCAGCCTGTAGCTGCGTGATATTCGTAAAGAATATGTTTCCGTCACTGTGAACAATTCCACCAGCAGCACGTATTGATTCTTTCGTCACTTGTGCAGCATCCCGAAGTACCTTGCACTCCCAAGCCAACTTGTCAGCCGCAACTTGGTACTCATCACGCTCTTGCACCAGTGCCTCAACAGCG
>JAGXOC010000033.1:19760-21906 GCA_019894665.1 Candidatus Thorarchaeota archaeon | reverse complement strand
ATGATGACTTGAACCGAGTACATGAGCACCCGTCGTATGATGAACTGAGAGTAGAAGCTGACTCTCTCAAAGAGAGAGTCAAAGCTGAAGGGTCTGCTGCAGCGTCATTGATGTACTTCTTCGGAACGAAAAAGAAAGGATAGAGTGGGAATTACATCCCCACCCAATTAGCCTAAGTTCCTTCTGCATATGCTGTAGCGTAACGCTTCTGCTCTTCGGTCCATTCGTCAATGTCAATTCCCATCGTTTGTAGCTTCATGAGTGCTGTTTCACGATCTAGTTCTTTTGGAAATTCATAGACTGCTGGCTTCAAGCCCTTTCCATTCTTTGCCATCCATATCATTGCGTTGAACTGGCTAGCGAACGACAAATCCATGACAGATGAAGGGTGTCCACTGGCCGCCGCCAAATTGACCAATCTACCCTCACCGATTAGGTAGATGAAGCGACCATCTTTGGTTTCATACTCGTCGAGGGCATGCCTGATTCTTGTTTTACTTTTACTAAGAGCCATCAGGTCTGGTTCATTTATCTCGACGTTATAGTGACCAAGGTTTCCAAGAACCGCACCAGTTTTCATCTTCTTCATATGAGCGCCAGTGACGATATCCTTCATTCCTGTTGCTGTAAGGAACAAATCTCCTATTGCAGCCGCATCGTCCATTTTCATCACTTGATAACCGTCCATTCTAGCTTGCAATCCTCTCACTGGATCTACTTCAGTAACAACGACATCAGCACCAAGTCCCTTTGCGCGCACAGCCATCCCGCGTCCACAATAACCATATCCACCAATAACAACGGTCTTCCCAGCTATCAACATGTCAGTCGCCCTTAATACTCCATCAAAGGCACTCTGACCTGTTCCATAAACGTTGTCGAACAAATGCTTAGTATCTGCATCGTTGACTGCCATGATTGGGTATTTGAGCTTACCATCATCTGCCATGGCTCTTACGCGGATGACACCTGTTGTTGTTTCCTCGGAACCACCGTACAGATTCGGTATCAACTCTTCATGCTTCTGATGAAGTGTGAAGATGAGATCTGCGCCATCATCCAAAGTAAGGGTGGGCTTGATTTTCAGAGTCTGTTCAATACACCAGTAGTATTCCTCTGTATCAAGACCGTGCCAAGCAAAGACTGACACATCATTTGCGGCAAGAGCTGCTGCAACTTTATCATTAGTTGAGAGGGGATTACAACCAGACCATGCAACCTCTGCACCTGCAGCTCGTAAAGTTTCAACCAGTACAGCAGTTTCTTTGGTTACATGTAGACATCCAGTGATTCTCATTCCCTTCAAGGGTTGTGTTTTGGAGTACTTTTCCCTCAAGTGCATGAGAACTGGCATGTTCTTTTCTGCATATTCGATTAACATCCTGCCTTCTTCAGCAAGACCAATATCTTTGACCTTATAGTCAGTCATCTAAATCACAGGCCCGAGTGGATAGGAGAACATATATGAATCCTACATCGTGGCAAGGAATGAATCGCACATATTTGGAGTCAAAAACGTGCAAAGTATGAAAGACAGTGAAAAGATCCTTTTGACACTGCTGCTGAAGAACTCGCGGTCAAGTCTGGTCACGCTTGGTGAAAATGTGGGAAAGAGATACAATTGGGTTGCGCGCACTATTCGCAAACTGGTTCGCACAAAGACCATCCAGGCCTATGTTACTGTCTTTGATCCCGCCCAAGTATATGCGGAACGCAACACGATGCTTCTCATCAAGACAAATCCGCGTGAGCTCGACGTGAGTCAGGGTCTACTAGAGATGATTGAGCTGGAGTCACTCGATGGGATTTCGGGAGACCACTCACTCCTCGGTCTCTTCAGATTTCGTGGTACCGGTACATTCGCCCAGTTTCTTGATAAGGTGGACCAGGTGGTGGCTAAATCCAGGGCTGAGAAATATGAACTGGTCCAAGTCCTAGCTACCTACAAGACACATGGCTTTACACTTGATGAGAGGTCTCCAAATCCTAAGTTAGTATCATCAAAAGACTGGGATCTGATGAGAACCATCTACCGTCAAGCGCCAACAGAGGAATCTCCTTTTCCCTTTTCTCAAATTGAGATTGGGAAACGAATGGAACCACGTCTCAGCCAACCCGCAGTGTCAAAAGCAATGGGACGACTTGA
>JAGXOC010000033.1:0-19661 GCA_019894665.1 Candidatus Thorarchaeota archaeon | reverse complement strand
CTGGTAAGCCTATTTGCCATCCAGAACGCTGTTCCATTGATGGGACCAAAGGGTGTAAAGAAGAGCACAAGTGGTCCTACAACATCATAGGGATTCACCCATGGCCACAAGATTGGATTGAACCAGTGCATGGGATAGTCTAGCAGGAGATGGGAGAGAACACCGATCAGACAAGAAACAACCAGCATGCCCGATAGACTACATGCTTCTTTCAAATCGTCTTTATTCACCCTAAACATTGTGGAGATAATTGGAGGGTACAACAACCAAGTAACAACAACTGCAAGAAGTGTACCCACTGAAACAGCTCCCACTAGACTATGGAGGAAGAGATGGTCTGGTAAGCCACTGAAGAATGCCCACATTATTGGAACTTCGATGTCTGTAATTACAGAGCCAACAACCACTCCCGGCAACAGAAGCCTCTTGTTAGCTTTGGACAACCCAAATGCAAGAGGATAGTGGAGCGGTGTAATCGGCATTATGACCCATCTCACGATAATGTAAATCCTGTCATATTTCAATACTCTTAAAGAAGAAACATTGTACTCTCTTTTCAAGGTGCAAAGAATGGGACTTTACGAGTTCGATGGTAAAACACCAAAGGTCGATCCTGATGCTTACATATCACCTCGTGCCTCTCTGATTGGAGATATCGAGATTGGAGCTTACTCCAGTGTATGGGAATTTGCTTCTTTGAGAGCTGACATGAACTTCATTCGTGTGGGAAAAGGAACCTCGATTCAAGATAATTGCACTGTGCACACTACTTTCTTCAACCCAACCACCATTGGGGACCACGTCACTGCAGGTCACAATTGTGTTATCCACGCGTGTGAGATTGGTGACCGGACAGTCATAGGAATGGGGGCAATAGTACTAGATGGTGCAAAGGTGGGTGCTGACTGCGTTATCGGAGCTGGGTCTGTTGTAACTGAAAGGACGGTAATTCCTGATGGGAGTCTGGTTCTTGGAATTCCCGGAAAGGTAGTCAAGGAAGTTTCAGACACTATGAAAGAGGGATTCAAGGCTGGGGCTGAGTTGTATGTAGAACTCGGCAAAAAACACAAGAATTCAGGTTCAGGAAAATCAGAATGAATCTCTGAACATGTACTACATTCCAGCTGACAAATCTAATATCATGCTATGTATTGGGAAGGTTGAGGAAAACAATCAATGCACCGAAGACAAACAATCCTGATGGCCTCTATCATAGTATCCCTTTTCATTCTGGTAGGGACTGTTTCTGCTCAAGCTAGTCTAGTTGCAAACATCACTAGGGAAAACGAATACATTTGGAGTAGTGACCCCAATAGCTACGTAGCAGATTTGGATGCTGGTCACTGGACAGTAGTTATCAATTCAGACTCGTTCTGGGACCTAGAAGTCAAAATCACTGTGGCCACAGATAGTGGATATACCACTGTGATTGCCGAAAGTGGAACAGACTATGGAAACTACCCCCGGGTTGATTTTGATTTGGCTTCAAGCAGCACGGTGTATATTCGCGCGTCTGAGAACTCCGTGTATTCTGATACGAGTGGATCTTACCGCATTGGTGTGTATGATGATTCTCATATTCCAGGTTTCTTCCAATCACTGTCATTCTTTGAGATGATGATGCTAATTACGGTGCTAGCATTTCTTATTCCTCTGTTCATCTGCATCTTCGCGGTTAGACGGTCTCGTCGTACTCTCCGTGCACCTCAGCGGATAATGGACAGTATTCTTGTGGAGGCTCCAATGCATGCAATCCCTGACGAGCATCAAGGAAGCACTCAAACACATGGTAGTAGGACCACCACGGTTCGTCTGCCCATGAAGTGTCCCTCATGTGATGCACAAGTCGCTCACGAGAGCGTTGATTGGACTGGACCATTGGAAGCCCAATGTGGTTATTGTGGCGCAACTATGCGAGCAACATTCGAGAATATCTGAGAAATGCATGGGGAGGGTGACCTCCCCAGTTTCTGAGTTTTTATTGTTCAAAGACTTTCAAGAGCTTATAGCCTTGGAAAGCTGACCATAACACTAGTGCATAGACCGATACTTTCTGCCAAAGTGCTGTGCCAAACAATGCTGATGCAACGCCGAACATTGCAACTATATGAAGAGTGCACACTATTACCACGACAAATCCGATCAATGCATAGATGTTCTCGTATTCATTTTTCATGACTATGGCAATTGAGTAGCAAAGAATTCCAAGCATTATGAGTATGAAGAAGAGTCTTGTAGTGTTTCCATGTATTTCAGGAAAGACATTCCCTGCAAAGATGGATAAAGCTGCTAGGTTAGGAGCTGCAGCAAGACCCAAGATAGTGCCCAGCCCGCTTAGAACCTTAAGACCAGTCGTTTCTGTGAAGAACGTACGCATTGTGAACAGAAACGGTATTAGACACACAGCCGCCCCCGTACAAGCGGTAACGAACAGAAAGTAGTTCAACATTGACGGTGTGCTATTGATCACCGTGAGCCCAAGTGCACTGAATGAATACTCCAAGAAGGAGTATCCTCCAGGATACGTCAACATTGCAATGAATGTGACAACTATGAAGAGAATTCCACCAAGTATTCCGAAATACGCTCCGATTCTTTTCCACGATGGAGACAATCTAATCACCTCGAGTTTAATAATAGTAGGAGTCATTTCCTCTGCCTGAACTACCTAATAAAACATTCAGGACAACTATTTTCCCCTCTCTTTGAGCTCCTCCTCTAGAAGCACACGTCTCAGTACTTTGCCCACGCTACTCATTGGCAATGCATCTACGATTTTGACTTCTTTTGGTCGTTTGTACCCCGCCATCTTGTCTCTTGCCCACTCAATGAATTCCTCAGGTGTTGCAGTTTCACCCTCTTTCAGTTTGATATACGCTTTTACGAACTCATTACTAGGGTCATCGTCTCTCGGGATGCCGACTGCTGCCGCCATCTCCACCTTTGGGTGCGTGAAGAAGATGTCTTCAATCTCTCGTGGGTATGCTTTCATACCACCGACATTGATCATCTGCTTTTTTCTGTCACTTATGAAGGTGTAGCCATTCTCATCCATATGGCCCACATCTCCAGTAAGGAAGAACCGTTTGCCTCCGAACTCTCGCATCACATTCTCAGTTTCTTCTGCTTTCCTCCAGTAACCAGAAAATACCTGTGGCCCATGGATGGCAATCTCTCCAACCTCTCCTACGGGCAGCTCTTTTTTGCCTGTTTCCATGTCGACAATCTTGCAGATGGTATCTGAGACTGGAATTCCAATCGAGCCAAATTTCCTATACTTCTTACTGGTTGGATTGATGTGTGTCACTGGTGAGGTTTCTGTGAGACCATATCCCTCGAACAGTATTGCACCTGTTACAGCCTCAAAGGCTTTTGCCACCTCAGGAGGTAATGGAGCTGCTCCGGAGCCACAGATGCTAATTTCAGACAAATCATATTTACCGACATTAGGATGATTGGCGATTCCAGCATAGAGTGCAGGTACACAATTGAATACAGTACACTTGGTCTTCTCCAAATCTTTTAACAAATCTGAGAGTGGTGGCTTCCCCGCTCTTGGGTCTGGAATAGCGACAAGCTGACCAGCAAACCAAGTCGCAGAAAGCATGCTGAGCGTGAGTCCATAGCTGTGGTACCATGGTATAGCTCCGACATACACCTCATCTCCGTACCTGACACCGCCTTCCCTTTCTACATCCTCTTCTTTCAGGTAGACCCACTCTGCAATCTGAAGCACATTTGATGTCAGGTTATAGTGAGAGAGTTCTGCTCCCTTAGGGGTACCTGTCGTCCCACCTGTATAGATCAGTACTGCAGTGTCTCTTGGGTTGATGTTGACTTGTGGTGGTGTTGGTTCGTATTCTGTAAGAATATCCTCATAGAATAGCGTCTTGTCCTCTTCATAATACGGACTCTTAGGAACCTTTCCAAGAAGTCCTCCAATGACCGCTTTTGCTTTGGAGAGGAAGGATTTGACGCTACATACAACGACAGTATGGACATTTGTTCCCTTGATGGCTTCATATGCAGTTGGTGTGAAGGTTGGATGATCAAGAACAAAGACTATCTTCGATTCAGTATCGTTCAACTGATAGTTTAGTTCACCAGCTTTGTACATTGGATTACAGGTCACAACCTTTGCTCCAGTTTTCAGAATGCCAAAGAAGATTGCTGGGAAGTGAGGTACATTAGGTAAGAAAATCGCGACACTATCACCTTCCTTGATCCCTTTGCTAGCTAAGAAGTTAGCTACTCTGTCTGAATGCTCTTTGACCTCCTTGAATGTCTGCGACTTTCCCATAAACACGGTGTATGGGAGGTCTCCACTTTTTCGGGCTGACCTGTCCAGCATATCGAACAATGGTTCTTCTGGATAATCTATTGACGTGGCTGCTGTTTCAGGCCAGGTTTCTTTCTTTTGCCAATATAGCTCGTCCATCTCTCTCAACTCCATAATCTTACACAATGATACAAGATTGTATAGCTGTCTTGTACTGTAACAGTCCCTGATATTTGTTGAGGGTGATAAAAAAGAAGAATGAGGGGAGGGTTTTCCCATCCCCTGTTTCACATACACTATTCATTAGCGAGTTCGGCTTCCTTGAGTACTCTCCTCAGCACTTTCCCAATAGCGGTCAAAGGCAGCGAGCCGACAAACACGATCTCCTTAGGTCGCTTGTAGCCAACCATTTTGTCCTTTGCCCATGCAATGAACTCGTCTTCAGTGCCTGTTTCGCCCTCTTTCAGAACGAGATATGCCCTGACAAACTCATTAGTCGGTTCATCCGCTCTTGGTAGACCAATGACGGCTGCCATTGCTACCTTTGGATGCTCAAAGAAAATATCCTCAATCTCTCTTGGATACGCCTTCAGACCACCAACGTTGATCATGTCCTTCTTACGGTCCGAAATTACGAAGAAACCTTCCTCATCCATATGCCCAATATCTCCGGTAAGGAAGTACCGCTTTCCTTTGATATCTCGCATGACTTCGGCTGTTTCTTCAGGTTTATTCCAATAACCGGCCATCACTTGTGGGCCACTTATTGCAATCTCACCAGTCTCTCCCTGCTTGAGTACTTTCTTGCCAGTGTCCATGTCGAGAATCGTGACATAGGTGTCTGAGATTGGAACCCCGATAGACCCGAATTTTCGCAAGCTCTTTAGAGACGGGTTTGCAGTTGCTAGTGGGGAGGTTTCGGTTAGACCATATCCCTCGAACAAGGTTGCACCAGTCACACTCTCAAAGTTCTTCGCAAGCTCAGGAGGCAAAGGTGCAGCTCCTGAACCACAGGCTTTGAGGGAAGAAAGGTCGTACTTTGCAATAGCTGGATTGCCTATGATACCCGCATAAAGTGCTGGTACGCAATGTAGGATAGTCCCTTTGTTCTTCTGGATTTCACTCAGTAGCTCACTCATTGGAGGTTTTCCAGCTCTTGGGTCAGGTATACATATCAAAGAGCTTCCTAAATAATAGGATGCAACCATAGTGAGAGTCAGACCGTAGCTGTGGTACCAAGGTAGAGCTCCAACATACACTTCTTCTGAGGTGAGCTTTTCAGGAGGTCCTCCTCCCTCAGGTTCAAGTTGGGTCCACTCATCAATCTGTACGACATTACTGTACAGATTGAGATGCGTTAACATTGCTCCCTTAGGCGTTCCTGTGGTACCGCCTGTATAGAGAATAAGTGCTATATCTTCTTTTGGATTGATTGACACATCGGGAGCCTTTGGCTCGAATTGCTCGATGATCTCATCATAGAAGACTGTTCCTTCCTCGTATGAGTCGCCCTTGGGTATCTTACCGAGAAGACCTCCAAGAATTGCTTTTGCCTTGGGTAAGAAGCTCTTCATGTTGCATAACACATGGACTTCAACATCAGAACCTTTTGTCGCTTCATAGGATGTCGCTGTGAAGACTTCGTGGTCAAAGACGAACACCGCTTTTGCTCCAGAGTCTTTGAGTTGGAAATTCAACTCATTCGCCCTATATGATGGATTGCAGGTGACTGCGGTTGCTCCTGTCTTCAGAATCCCAAAGAACACAGGGGGGTACATAGGAACATTCGGCATGAAAATCGCAACTTTATCGCCTTTACCAATACCCTTGCTCGACAGGAAATTAGCTATCCTATCAGCGTGATCCTTGACTTCTGCAAAGGAATGTGATAACCCAGAATAAACCGTTGAAGGTGAATCCGGGTGTTTAGCAGCTATATTGTCTAATAGTGCAAAGAGTGGCTCATCAGGATAGTCCAATGACCACCTAACATGTTCTGGCCATCTCTTGGTATGCCATAGCATTTCTTCCATAATATTCGTTCTCATTTCTCTCTTCTATAATCTATAGTCAGACATTTGACCAGAGGACAACACCAACCATGGTAATTCCTATTGATAATACCTTCCACAACTAGTTTTTGATTGGAAACCATGAATAATACTGAATTGGTTTGGTTCAACGGAACAATTAAGATGATGATTACCAAAGGTCAACAATACTACCAGAGACACCAACCTTAGAGAGAGGAACCCAATTTGAACTATGAAGGAGTTATTGAGCAATCATCAGTGGGACTGAAAGAACTCGTGGAATCAGGTGAGGAGATAATTGGTTACATCTACCCTCATGTCCCATTGGAGCTCTTTATGGCACATGGGTTCACACCATCCCTCGTCCGAGCACTACCTGGGACCTCAAGCGGATTTGAGGAAAGCCTCCAGACCTTTGCATGTTCATACATCCGAAATCTGTACAGTCAACGTGCAAACGGACAGCTCTTACCTCTGGCTGGTTTATTATTCCCCGGCAACACGTGCGACGCCCTTCAGAATCTCGGTGATATTTGGCGAGTCCGGTTCCCTGATGATAGAGTGTTCCGGTTAACATACCCTGTGACAAGATACAGTCAGGACGAGTCGACAACTAAGTTCTTGGCTGAAGAGCTCAGGATTTTGAGTGAAACAATCGCTAACACATTCAACCGTCCGTTTCTTACAGAAAGTTATGATCGCGCAATCGAACTGGTTCAAGATTTTCATGCTAGTGCACAATTCCTCTACTCTGCAAGAGTGGTCAACCCTAAGATTATCCCATACTCTGAAGTTGTTCGTCTGATCCGAACTTTTCTCACAGCTCCAACGATATCTTCAGTATCGAACATCAAGGATACTGCAGCGAGAGTCCGAGTCACATCAGAGGATTTGGGGCTTGTTGATATGATTGAGACAGTACGACTCGCAATCACAAGTGGAGATTACTCAGGAGTAAAACTTCCAGAAGATCTAGAGACCCCGCGTGTCGTTATTGCTGGAGGGATGGTTGAGCCTCAAGCAATCGCCACTCTAATTAATGACATACCTGATATCTCCGACTCAGCCATTGTCTTGGACCTACTCTCATTTGGTTTCAAAACAGCGTTCACCGAGGCTCCTTCCAAGTCCAGTGATCCATATCTTGCAATGGCACAATCAGTTTTGACAGCACCTGGTGAACCGACCCATGAAGGCCTCTCGTATCGGATGAAAGCAATGAAGGACCTTCTCTCAAACCTCTCAATACAAGGGCTCATGGTTTGTGAGCAGTCATTCTGTGACCCTGACCAATTTGAGGCACCATCTATCGAAAGAGCCGCCTCAGAATTAGGTGTCAAAACAGTCCGTGTACCTTTGGACCCTGAACTGAGTGATCGTGGTCGGATAGAAACACGGATACAGACTTTCCTAGACACTTTGGAGTGAGCAAAAAGATGACTCAAGAAAGAGCAAGTGAAGAGAAACCTTACAGACGACTTGAAACACAGGCACTCCTGCAGCAGATCGCATTTCGCCATGGGCTGGAAGCCATGGAAGCAAGTGAGAACGGTTCGCTAGCGTGGGTGACTTCAGGCTTTCCAGTGGAGATTCCAATTGCAATGAATCTAGGTGTAGTCTATCCTGAACAGGCTGGGGCTATCATCGGAGCTCAGAAAATAGGTCCTGCTGTTTCCGGTTATGCAGAAGACCTTGGGTATTCACAGGAGCTGTGTTCTTACGCTCGCGTTAGTATTGGATCTACAGAAAAGCCCGATGAGGTCCCAATGGGCTCACTTCCAACGCCTCAGATTCTCCTTGCAGGTAACAATATCTGTGGGACCGTTCTGAAATGGTATGATGCTATTTCTGAGATGACAGGGGCTCCTGTTTTCCTCCTAGATACTCCACCCATAGAAAAACAGCAGCTCCCTCATAATCAGGAGTATGTGCGTCATGGTGTTGAACGTCTGATTGAATTTATTGGGTCAAACTTCAATCGAACCCTTGAGGAAGATAGACTTCGCGAAGTGGCTGAGCTTTCAAGTAGAGCAACAAAACTCTGGATACGTGCTCTTGAGGCTTGCAAGAACAAGCCGAGTCCATTAAACTGTGCTGATAGATTCTTGACGATGGCTCCCGTAGTTTCGAGTCGGGGGACTGAACATTGTGTTGAGTTTTACGAATCCCTTGTTGCAGAGGTAGAGGAACGTGCTAAGCAAGGCATCGGTGCAATTCGAGATGAAAAGATTCGTTTGCTTTGGGACAATATTCCGCCATGGCACACTCTAAGATTCTTCAACATACTGGCAAGCAGAGGAGTCGTTTTCCCTGCTGACACATATACCCATGCGTGGACTGGCAATATGGTGGGTACAGATACGCCTTCAATCATTGATGAAGTTGTTGAAACATATTCCAAAGTATATCTCAACATGGGCCTCGACGCGAAAGTTGACAAGATGTGCCAGTTAATCGATGACTATGACCTTGATGGATTCGTTATGTTTTCTGTTCGTTCATGTAAACGTTACTCACTCGGGCAGCTTGTGTCCAAGGAGATTGTAACTGAAAGGACCGGTGTACCAGGAGTTATCATTGAAGGTGATATGGTTGACTCCAGGGTGTACAACGCAGCCCAAATCGAAACTCGAGTAGACGCACTCCTTGAGATGCTGATGTGAGGAGAGAAAACTAGTGGATATGGGTGTCGGAATTGATGTTGGTTCTACAACAACCAAAGGTGTCTTGTTAGATAGTTCAGGCAATATTCTGGCCAGGTCCTTGATGACTACCGGTGCTTCAGCGATACAGGCGGTGGAAAAGACATTACGAAATATTTCATCCTCGTCAAATATTGACTTGAATGACATTCCTGTAATCAGTACAGGATACGGTCGTGCACGTGTTGAGTTAGCTGAAAAATCGATGACTGAAATCACCTGTCACAGCGTGGGAGTACATCATATCAATCCAGACATACGTTTGCTCATTGATGTTGGAGGCCAAGATGCCAAGGCCATCCGTATAGGTCCTTCTGGAAGACCCGAGGATTTTGAATTGAATGACAAGTGTTCTGCAGGGACTGGGCGATTTCTTGAAGTCATGGCACGTGTCCTTGAGGTCTCCTTAGACGATTTAGGGCCACTGGCACTCCAATCAAAAACCCCTAGCTCGATAAGTAGCACATGCACAGTCTTTGCTGAGAGTGAGGTCATCGGCCATATTGGTGCTGGGGAATCAGCGGCAGACATCGCAGCAGGAGTGCATGTATCCATGGTCTCTAAAATCAGTGCTCTCTCAAAACGTGTGGGTGTTCAAGAACCTGTGTGTGCTACAGGAGGAGTGGCTCTGAATCCTGCATTCAGGCATCATCTGTCTAATCAACTAGGTGTTGAACTTTGGATCCCTGAAGATCCACAGCTCACAGGTGCTTTGGGAGCAGCAGTCATCGCTTTAGAGAAGAAGGGTAAGAAAAACTGACCAGCAAGTATGAGAAATCAGAATCCGAACTCGTAGAGATTCTGAAGATGAATTTGAACGGCGTTGAATATGTTCCCAAACGGATGTTTGGGAAAGATGCCTATTTCATCAATAGAAACATGTTCACAGGAGTTCATCTCTCGTCCATCTTCCTAAGGCTCTCTCCGGAAGACCGAGAAGAGGCTTTGTCACTAGAAGGGATCATTGAATATGAGCCACGGTCTGGATTGGTGATGAGAGAATATGTCGTCTTATCCTACTCCATCCTGTCCAACAAGTTACTCTTGACAGATCTTTTTCAGAAATCGATTAGATATGTTTCAAGTCTTCCACCAAAGGAACCAAAGAAGAAGAAATGATTGGAGACTAATTTAGGTCACTTTCTTCAGTACAGCATCACCATAATTAGTGAAATCTTCTCCGTCCTTAGCAACCTCTAAACCATCTCGAATCTCAGTTTCAGAAATCTTCCGAATATACGATTTCCATCTCATCCCATCAAATGCTTGTGGACTTGGCTCAGGAGTCACCTCAAAGAGAATGTAATCCTTTGAACGCTCATACTCGGCTTCATTGTTGAGGAAACCGTAGCTGAAGGCAGTTTTCCGTACAAACCTTTTATTTCGTGCATCGTAAAACATCATACTGATGTGTTGATTTTCGACGACGCCATCTCTTTTGGTTTCGTGCTTGCCAAGAATAAACTTTTCACCCAATTCAAGAGAGAACGTATTGGTGGTTACAATCTCTCCTTCTCGACCAAACTGGTCTTTGGAAGTGCCTATCCATTCACCAATAAGAAAGAGCCAATCAACCAACGGTGTACCTGAACTCATATGAAAAATTGGGGTGCTGGTTCGCATAAGGTTGTTGAAGAACTAAGCACTAAATGGAACCGCTTCTCTTCCTGCTTTCAGACCAAGCTCCAGTGCCTTCAGATTTGTTTCCTTGAACCTTGGCCACCTTTCAACTATCTGCTGCTTAAGTCCTTCAGGTGTAACAATTCCAGTAATGGCGGTCAGGGCTCCCAACATCACAATATTTGTAGCTTGTTTTACCCCAATCTCTGTATCTGCAATCCTTGTAGCTGGAATTTTGTAGATCTTTATTCCATCAGGTAGGTCGCCCTCAATCTCAACCAAGTCTTCATCTATGATAAGAATCCCGTCATCCTTGAGGCCATCAATATATTCTAGGTATGCTGCCCGACTCATTGCAACGAACACATCTGGCGCCTGTACTTTGGGATAGTCCACTTCCACATCATCTATCACTAGCTCGCTTTTCGTGGCTCCACCCCTTGCTTCTGGTCCGTAGCTCTGTGTCTGTACGCATTCTTTCTTTTCTACTAGCGAGATTGCTTCGCCTAAAACAACAGCCATAGTGACTATACCTTGTCCTCCGAAACCACCGAAACGTATCTCATAGCGTGGCATCAGAATCACTCCTTGAGTTTCTTGTGCATCTCTCGAAGAACTGCTGTGTACTCAGGCTTCTCGATGTTTACGAACTCTCCGCAGACTATCCTATTCTCGTAATCGAGCTCAGCCTCATGTGGTGGGAGACCATTCTGGATTTCTGCCACCTCTAGCAAGTGTTTGTGCATTGTGACCCCATCACCAAATCGATTCATTCTACCGTATTCAGTAGGACAGGCTCCAATCACCTCAATAAATGAGAAGCCCTCTTTCTGGATGCCCTTCTCAATGGATTTTGTTGCTCTACGAGCTTGTACTGCGGTCCATCTAGCAACAAAGATTGCACCTGATGAGGCTGCGAGCTTGACCAAGTTGAACGGATGCTCAATGTTACCAACCGGAGCAGGGCTTGTCTGTGAGTATCTCTCATGTTCTGTTGTAGGCCCGAATTGTCCACCCGTCATGCCATATGTGAAATTATTGATACAGATGACAGTCATGTCGATGTTTCGTCGACAGGCATGAATGAGGTGGTTTCCACCAATGGCTGCCATGTCACCATCGCCACTTACTACAATGACTTCTAGTTCAGGGTTGGCAATCTTCACACCCTCCGCAAAAGCAATGGCTCGACCGTGAGTAGTGTGATATGTACCGGTCTTGAAATAACCTGAAGTGCGACCAGTACATCCAATTCCTGAAACTATAACCGTCTTCGTGATGTCAAGATCTAGATTATCGATAGCCCGGGCAATCATTCCCGTGACTATTCCAATAGAACAACCGGAACAGTAGATGAATGGTTGTCTATCACTTCGAATGTACTTGGCCATAGGGTGCTTCAAGACAGGTGTCGACTCGGTCATTGAGAGACTCTCCTATTCGCAATCGGCCTCAGACGTAATGTGGATAAAAGGCTTGTTGATGTGACCATCGAGTTTTGTTAACGGAGTTAACTCAAAAACCCAAGAATTTCTCATTCCTCTTCTTCGTAGTAGGGAGACTCCGCAAGAATTCGTTTGGTAGCTTGTCCACGAACTAGTCTGATTAGATGTCGTATAGAACTAATGGAGTCCTGCAGCTCCGTTTCAAGACTAGATGGATTTGATTTCTTTGATCTTGTCAAGAATCTCATGTGGTAGTTGCGGCATACCTGCTGGTTTTGCCATAAGATGCACAGGTGTGGGTGAAGCATAAGCTTTCACCATGTAATAGACCTGTCCTAGGTTCTGTTCGGCTACGATGATATGGTCTACTTCCGATGCAAGTTGTGCTACTTGTTCTTCTGGGAAGGGCCACACAGTCTTGAGTCTGAGCATGCCAACTTTGATACCTTCTTCGCGAGCGTCCCTGATTGCTTTCTTTGCGCTTCTAGAAGGTGTACCGTATGAAATCACCGCTATTTTTGCATCATCAAGCATGAACCTTTCAAGGTCGATGATTTGGTCTGAGTTCTTCAGAATCTTGTCATTCAGTCGTGTGACGAGCTCAATCTGGACATTCTCCTTATCGCTGGGATATCCACGCTCATCATGGGTCAGACCCGTGGCATAGAATTGATACTTGGATCCAAAAAGTCCCATTGGCGGTACGAGGTCATCATCCGCCTTGAAAGGAAGATATTCTGAGGGATCTACTGTAGGTAGTTTGCGATACTCAAGTTTCAGATCTTTCTCATCAGGAATAACCAGACGTTCTCTCATGTGCCCAACAGTTTCATCAGCTAAGACAAAAACAGGAGTCCTGAACTTCTCAGACAGGTTGAATGCTTGGACAGTCTGATCAAACATCTCCTGGACTGAGGCTGGAGTCAGTGCAATGATTTGATAGTCTCCATGGCTGCCCCACTTTGCCTGCATAATGTCACCCTGCTGCCCCCTTGTTGGTTGACCAGTACTTGGCCCACCACGCATGATGTTTACAATTACGAGAGGAGTTTCCGTCATGACCGCTAGACCAACCGATTCAAGCATTAAACTCACACCAGGTCCGGAAGTTGCGGTCATTGATTTCACACCAGTCCAAGAAGCTCCGATCACACTTGTGATAGAGGCTATCTCATCCTCGTATTGAACATAAGCTCCTCCGACCTCTGGCATTCTCTTTGACATCCATTCAGCAATCTCCGTTGCAGGGGTAATAGGATAGCCGCCGAAATATCTCGCGCCCGCGCTTAATGCACCCTCTGCACAAGCAATATCCCCCATGGTAAACATCACGCGTTCGGGCATTTCTTCTCAACAGCAGGAATCTAGCACGAGAAATAAAACTATCCATCACGGACATTACTTGTACTAACACCATTCGATGCACAAATGCACCACACCTTTCTTCTGGAAACTTGTAATCCAGCTTGCTCCAATAACATCAGCAAATGCTGCCAACAGACAATGACTCAACTCCTTACAATCCTTGATAGACACAAACAACGACGTCTGACCTTCGAACATTCCCCTCCTGACGACAACAGAAGCAGACTTAGACGCTTTAGGAGTTAATAGCACGATTCGAGTCACGTTCTCGACCAAGTTCTTTCTGTCCTTCTCATCAACAACAACCGGATTCATTCCCTTTACCATAACAGCCTGAGCCATGTTTGAAATCAATGTTTAGTATGAGCATATAATCTGGGAATAACACACTGAGACATGGAGGGGCATCTTACTCTGGAACAATTCGGGTACACTATTCCTACGTTAGACTCCGCGTCTGTTTCTATTGATTCCAACCCCGTCGATCGCCTTTGGGAACCCTACAAGATACTACCCATCCAAGTGACAGGGACAATCAAGTCAGTACAGATTGACCCATCACGCGCGTGGGGAAGGAGAGAGGTACGAAAGGGCGGAAACCACCTTGATACAGTGAAGGGCTGTAGAGGTGGCTCAGCCTTTGGAGGTCGTGGGTGCTTTGGAGACTGCTACGCCAAAGAGGCAAGCCGTAGGTTCCATCGACTCTTTGACATCCCCAGAAGCATGATACTCAATGAGAAACGACTTGGTCGACAGCTCGAACCACTGATTGGAAACTGTGTGCGGAATGGCGTGAAGGGTGACCCAAGCGAGGACTGGGAGCTTGGCATCAAGACCATGGAGTTCTGTGATCAGTACGACATCACCACCATCTTCCTCACACGCGTCGGGGAGATACCCTCTGAGCAGCAGTTCACACAGATGGCTATGTCCGAGGCAATCATCCACGGGTCAGTGAGTGCCCTTGATCCAACTGAACATATTGACATAATCCTCGATGCCCTTGAACGATACGAAGAGCTTGGAGGTCGTTCAGTCAGACGAGTCATTACAGTCCCGCTCCGTGAAGACTCTCCCCTGTGGGATACCCAGGATGAGCTCATGGACCTATCAAATGTCCTACATCAGCCACTCCGGTTCAGGGGGGCAAACCCATTCGCCGACCAGTTCGACCTGTCAGTGTGTGAGGGTGTCAAGTCCAACACAACCGGAAAGGTCACCAATCGCTGGAGGAGTGCGAAGAAGTTCCTGACAAGGCGATACTCTCACACTGCTGGATGCATCACCAACTGCTGGGACTGTGGACACCACTGCATGTTCAAGCTGGGAGGTGTCAACTGGTGACAACTGAGTCCGAGGTCCTCAGTCCGGAGATACTGGAGCGACTCACTCCTTCCATGAAGCGTGCCATGAAGTGGATCGACTACTCCGGTCCTGTCGGGATTGTGAAGAAGCGGGTCATCAGGGTCAGGACCAACTCCAAGAACCAATGGAACACAGTAGATCCAGTATACGGGTGTGTGGGTGGACTCACGAACCAAGATATTGAGACCGGTGACTCCTACGGCTGTCCGTGGGGATGCTACGCCCTCTTCTCCTTCAAGAAACTGAAGGCCTACTTCTCCACTCCGGTCCCCCAGATAATCGATGAACGTGTACTGAAGGCCGACCTTGAGAGGGTCAGGAGGCGTGGGATACACTGGATTAGGAATGGGGTCATCGGAGACCCGAGCCTTGATTGGGACACTTCCTTGGATGCCTTTGACATCGAACACCGGATGGACTTGACACCAGTGGTGTTCACTCGTCAGTGGCTGGATCCATCTCTGAGTCAGGTGAAGGAGATGATAGACTATGGTGTGCGCCTCCATAGTACGATCTGTGCCCTGGACACTGGCAGGTTTCTCAGGTTCGAGAGGGATGTTTCACGCACCCGACTTCTGCCATTGATGAGAACTTTTTTATATACACGAGCTCCAAAACATCTCCTGCGGGTAGGGGAAAGCGCGATGGTCAAAGACGCTGACAAATTTTTGGACTCTTTCAATTCGGTAGTAATAGCCTCAATCCCTATATTCCTTGTTGCAGTAAGCTTTTGGTCAAAAGGATTTGATGTGGTTATAGGTGGATTTGTTACCACTTACTATTTAACGCCGTCTGGAATGCAAGGTTTTATAGTCCAGATTGCCGCTTCAGTCATTTCTCTATTTTTTGGCCTTTGGAGCAGAATATCTGATGATGCTCAATCCAAGGAATGGAAGCTCTATATTTCGGTCATTGCGTACTTAATATCCATTGGAGTTTTCCTACTTTGGGTATTTAGTGCATTCAACTTTGCTTAGATTCCCAATCATCTCAGATTTCGTGAGGGCTGTTGTATGTCGGGGTCAAGGAGTATGTAGAATCGTGGGTTTATTTTCGTCCCGACGGAAGAAAGGGGTGACAGGTTTCTGCGTGGATCAATGGTCGTCACATGGGGGTGGCACTGCAAACAAAGATAACACTGGGTCAATGGGTATACAAACTTGTTTACCACTGGGATTAACAATTGAGAATCCTAGCGATGCTGTTGATATACTGGGACCTAAAGATTGTATGAGATAAGGATCAAACAGGCCCTCAGACCCGCATCCTTGAGTCCATAAAACAATGGGAAAGCTTCTTGTTGGACAACCTGTCCTACGAAGCAATATAAGACACCAGTTTATTACGAAGGACACAGTACAGGAGACTGGCGGACATACGGGTCAGTTTTTGTTACATGCCCTCAATTTACGAAAACTCCCCCCTCCTACCACGATTCCTGTAGTCCGCCACCTTTTTAGAAGCGATGCGAAGTTTTAGCTGCGACTGTGAAGTTCTCTCCAAACATTGGCAAATCTTTTAGCTTCTCCATCAATATCAAAAAGATCCAAGGACATTTTCTGGTCCACTTCAATCTTAAACTGAAATGCGTCTTTAATGAAATAGTAGATCGATTCCTTCCATGGAAGAAAATCTGAATGAAAAACGAACTTCCGGACAGGACCTTCAGTCTTTCTTTCATTTATCTCAGAAGCCATCTCCCAGATCTCTCGTGCAAACTCCTGATTGCGTCTTTCGTTTGAGCTGAATGACCATTGCCTAAGACCTATCAGGAAAGGACTTGAAATCTGCATCAAAATCCATGTGAATCCATCATAGACTGTATAAATTGGGCACTGAAGTGCGTATGCATACCTTCTTGCTTGACGAATGTATGCCTTGTAGTGTTTCGTTAACTGGCTCGTCTTTCTTCTTTTGACTTCGATTACTAGTAGTGGTTTTATTTCAACCTTATATCTTAACTCTCGTTGACCAAGAAGAACAAGATCAGCTCGACCTATCTTATTGCCTGGCTCTGGTATTGACGCCTCTATCAATACATCATATGGCTTCCAGCTCATCAAGGCTCCATCTAATAGCCCGACGCCAGTGCAGACATGATTCCTCAAGATTCGATAGAGCTCAGCTTGAATCCTCACTTCCTTCTCCTGTGTCGATTCAAGATCAATTCCTACCTCAGACACCTCCATTGAAACTACTCGATATGTTATTATCCATTGAGGGCAGTTCTCCTATTTACTCTTCAGTTCGACTTGAGGGTGAGAGCACCTATATGTTTCACTGTAAGAAGATAGTAAATTTTACGTACTAATAGGTGAACTATTTGGGAGTGGTTTGTGAGGAGATATTCTAAATTGAAAAAAGAAGAATTAGATTTGAATAACCAAACAGACGTGGTTCTGGCAATTGAATTACCATATTGGATTTCTATCAAATCAGCAGATTATAAAATGCCCAATAATCGGACAATCAAGGTGAGGAATGATCTTTGGCTTATATCGTCAGGGAATATAGTGGATACTCCTAACGATTTTCCTCCTGATGTTATTGTTAATGAAGAGCAGGTTGAGGATGAAGTATTTCTTGAAAAAAAAGTAGTAGGTGAAGCACAGTACTTCCACAAGAGAAAGATGAAAACGACTTTTACTCGCTCTTTGAAAATTGTTCCAAAAAGAGGAGTTGTGACTGCTGCAGCTCTATCAGATGAGTGGATTCAACAACTGGCTCAAGCAGTGTTCGGTATACTCCAACAACAAGTAGTAATAGAGAAATTTATGGAGGACGCCAATCTCTTCATAGATCTGTATTCCACTCTCATCAGTCCTCAGAACCCATCCAGAGAAGTTCGGCAGGTGTCATTCTATGAAACAATGATCCATGTGAGAATTGTGTGTCGGACAAACAAATTTCATTTCGAGAATCTCACTAGGATAACACCTGATTGGAAAATGGTAGGTCAACCACACCCTCCTTCTCGTGTACAGGATCATTCAACTCTCAAGGAATTTAGAGAAACAATACAGATGAATCCCCCTGTAACATTTCATCAGCTAGAATGGGTTAAGACAATGAATTACAGAAGAGAGAATCGATATCAAGATGCGCTACTTCATGTTAATATCACACTGGAATCCCTCGCTCACAAATTCATGTTCGCTAAAGGGTTTTCTAGAAATCAACAAAAAGAAGCTCTTAAACCCGGATTAGCTAAATGGCTTCTCAGTCTTGAAGAATTGAAAGAATTGAAGGACGAGTGTGAAACAATCAAGGAACTAAGAACACTCCGAAATGACGTAGTTCATAGAGAGAAAGTGTTGAGTGAAGATGATATTCAATTGGTCATATCTGGAATTGACTCTCTTGAACTCGTTAGAACGCATTTGCTAAAAATTGGAGCTCCAGAGGTACTTGAACTAGAGGAAAAATTTAGTTCCTTTCTTGAGCGAGTAGAGCTAGGTACAAGTATTGGTAGTAACGTTGGTCACATGGTACCTATGCAGTTTCGATGGCTTAAAGAGAAGGAATGTTATCGTTCTGACGGTTCTGATGGCCCACCTCATCTTGGAGGGAGGTAACATATGAGAACCATCCATGTCGAGAAGATTCTTGAAACAATTGCGACGAAGTATGAACCCTTCTCTCAGGAGGTAGACTTCCAATACCGCTTTGCTGATGAGATTTTAGAACAGTATCCTGGAAGCCATGTGTTCCTCGAATGTTTGCCCTATCCATCAGCAAGTTCTGTTCGTGTCGACATCTGTGTCATCTATGGGGACAAGAGATATCTTTTCGAGCTAAAATACAAGGTCCGAAATCAGGCTGTCGATCTTTCCTGCTATGACTATGTGAAAGACATTCGTAAGATTGAGAAACTCAATGGTATGAGCAAAGATTTCTCTGGCTTTGCAATCTTCCTCACAAACAGGAGCATATTCTGGAGGGGGTCGGACAACACGACATCAAATTACTATCCATTTCAGCTCAAGGATGGTAATGAGCTTAAGGGAACTCTCGATTGGCAAGGAAACAGAGAGAAGAAAGGAGAAGGACGACAAGACCCTATCCAACTTGACGGTCGTTATAGACTCAAATGGACCGACTATTGTAAAGCACCCATTCAAAGGTGCAAGAAGGGGAATCAAAAACTACGGTATCTCATTGTATCTATCTGATACCCTTGCACATAGTCGAATTTCTTCAACTATTTTCCGCTAGTGTAAAACTTCGTGGGATATCCTTTGTTCCCTAATGAGATGAAGATATCAACGTTCCCAATGATGGAAGGAATCCCCATCTTATAACGACCAGGAGCAACCCGTACTAAGGGTACAAGAATATCAACTGGGTTTCCATCAGTGGACCTGCCCATTATCATCCATGTATGATTCTTATTTTGGTCTACTCTTTGATATCCTAGAGTTTTCCATACTACTGTCCGAGTTGTTTTTGTAACAATGAGAGAAATACTGACTTCTTCTATATTGTACCATTTTCCTCCATGAGTTCTACTTTGAATAACTCCAATAGTTCCATCAGATCCAATGGGCACAGACAATCAATCACCTGAGAGAGGGGCGAATACAAGAAGCACTCCTCAGTTGTGCTATAGTGCTTGAGGCCTTAGCATATCAGTTTTGGACTGATGATGAGAGAGGTAATAGAGGGATGGCAAGGTGGTTAGAGAGCCTGAATCATCCCCAACTACAGAGTGAGTTCAATGATGCGGCCAAACTATGGAGGCTGCGAAACAAGGTTGTACATGAACAGCGAGTGTTAACCCAAACCGATGTCAGGATCATCATGGCTGGTATCAAGGCTCTGACAAGGCTTCGACACTTCTTTCTGCAGAAAT
>JAGXOC010000339.1 GCA_019894665.1 Candidatus Thorarchaeota archaeon | reverse complement strand
TATGCTATCGTTTCACAGAGGTCCTTCACGAACCGCTCCTCGCTTGGGCAGTCACCTCGATTCCCGTCTGACAACCCATGCCCTCTAAGATCCAGGCCATAGACAGTAAACCCCCGCTCTGATAGCGGGTCTGCAATCATGGCATAAGGTCCACTATATGCTGTGATTCCATGCAGGATCAGCATGGCTGCCTTGCGCGGAATTTCGGTCTTGGGCTCCCATTTCCGCAAGAAGAGAGTCACACCATCTGAAGTCACATGTAAGTGATGGGGCTCTTCGTATTCCCTTCTGAGTTCAATGATATTTAGAGTCATGAAACCAACCCTGTGTCCGTGCAGTAGTTTCCCGAAGTATAAAGCCTTCTCTCATTCGACTCCAACCGAGAACCGTATCGATTGCTGAATCAAGGCAGTGCTTGAATATCCGTTGCATCAATCTTACGCTGAAGCTTTTGGATTATAACTGCTGAGAAGAGGCCGTAGACTACGAAGAAGATTCCTGTGAGAAGGATGAAGAAGTACATCAGGGATACAGCGACATCAGTGGCATACCAGGGTAGCCC
>JAGXOC010000338.1 GCA_019894665.1 Candidatus Thorarchaeota archaeon | reverse complement strand
GTTCTAACGAGAAAACTAGATAACACTTCCATACTCCCTCCAGAATGAGTTGCATGCCATGGAAGAAGAAAATGCAGTCTGCTCTCGTTGTGGATTCGGTGAAGTTGCTCTTGTTCGAAAAGAGATGATCGGGAGCGGAAAATATCGAAAATCGTGGCGCTGTCCACGTTGTAGTCATACTTGGGAATCCGTTGACGAGTAATGATGCTGTCAATACAAAACGGTTAAAATGAGTTTATTCTCCCCGTTGCTTCAATGCGGAGGTTGCCCAGCCAGGTTAAAGGCGCTGGGTTTAGGTCCCTGTTGTCGGCACAATCTGTGCCTTCAGGGAAATCTCGTAGGAGTTCGCGAGTTCAAATCTCGCCCTCCGCACCATCTTACTTTCTTTTATTCGACTCTCGGTATCTTCCCTCTAATAGAATAGCTCAAAACACTAGCCAAAGCAAACAAGCCAGTCAGGATAAACAGGAAAGTAAACAGAACCACCCCGAGGGGAGTTGGAGGTGCAGGTAAGCTAAGCTCCCATAGAATGAGGAATAAGTCAATGATTACCATAGTGGAAGT
>JAGXOC010000337.1 GCA_019894665.1 Candidatus Thorarchaeota archaeon | reverse complement strand
ATTATAACCTTCCACGCAAAAGGATTAGCAGCATACAAGGATGCCTTTGTCTACATCACACTGGTGGTTGCATTTGCAGATAGTGAAATGATTCCAATTAGCCCGTTAGACCCAGTCTATCCCATCAATAGAGGAGATGCACTACCCATAACCATCTTACTTCAGGACGGAACAAGTATCCCAATTGATAACGGATTTGTAAATGAG
The DNA here is from genome assembly GCA_019894665.1 of Candidatus Thorarchaeota archaeon. Taxonomy (GTDB): domain Archaea; phylum Asgardarchaeota; class Thorarchaeia; order Thorarchaeales; family Thorarchaeaceae; genus SMTZ1-45. Next base: position 360 of record JAGXOC010000337.1, on the reverse strand, counting down.
GTAAGAGCTACATTCGATAGTGTGACCTTTTTCGTCTTAAACTATACAGGCACACCTGGCTACTACTATGTTATGTTGCCTCCTAATAATGAGAGCGTAACAAAGCGAGCACCGGGATCATACACAATTATTATAGTAGCAAGCATGCGCAATTACGAACCTGCAGCGTATTCTTTCAAGATACAGGTTCTCCAGACCTCGACCGAAGTACTACTCACCGGTGGAACTTCTACTGACATAAGTCGAACATACACAGAGAATGTTACTGTATATGTTCAGATTATTCTTCCAACTGAGAATAATGATCCATTTTGGAACGCAACAGTTCAATGGATTGTTGTTGATACAGTCATTAGTGGT
>JAGXOC010000336.1 GCA_019894665.1 Candidatus Thorarchaeota archaeon | reverse complement strand
CATCTCATCTGGTGTCGTAGTTGCAGCAGACCCTGAGTTTGGTCAAAATCTAGATTTTCATAGAGCTATGCAGATAGGTAAAGACAAGATGGTTGCTAGAGTTGTCAGAGGAAGAGATTTTCATAAATTCTTGGAACGAAATGGAGAAGTCGATGTTGCTTTTTGTATAGGAAACACTCCAGAAGTGCTCGTTGCTGCTGCAACATCAGTGGAAACAGGTATCAATGAGCTGGAGATAGCAAATTCTCTGCGAAAGATATCCGTAACTCGAGCTAAGACTGTCGATTTGATGATTCCAGCAGATTCTGAATTTGTTCTCGAAGGGAGAATAATATTAGAAGAGAGGCATGATGAGGGTCCGTTCATTGATTTAACGGAAACCGTTGATGTCATTCGTCAGGAACCAATCTTTGAAGTGAAGAAGATAACCCATAGAAAGACCGCGATATGGCAGGGTCTTCTGCCAGGACGGGATGAACACAAAATCCTGATGGGAATGCCTAGGGAACCAACTGTATTCAGGAAGGTAAAGGAACGAGGAATTGATGTCCTAGATGTCTACATTAC
>JAGXOC010000335.1 GCA_019894665.1 Candidatus Thorarchaeota archaeon | reverse complement strand
CCTTAAGCTTACTGAATACTTAGAACACGTGTTCCAAATATTGTAAATCAAACAACAAGACGAAAAAGTGACTCTGAGAACTAGTTCATTTTACGTACGCGGGATCGCATCACTCTCTCGGCACGAGTCCTATGACTTCGTAGGAGAGTGCGTGAACCCTTGGAACTTGATAATTTAGTTTTTCCAGCTACAGTCATGGTAATCATCTCAGATTGGAGAAGGTGTGGGGAACAAGCCTAGGGAGCTTGCCCCCACTGTGTCTCTGATGCCGGGAGGTGCACGGAGACAGCGAATTGACCTCATCCGTAAATGAGGAGCGTAAAGTTGTCAGGAACTTGCGTACAGATATCGAAGACTCATTGCGTCTTGATCTGTTGGTTCACGGTCCGAATCGAGAAGTCCGTATAGTGTGTGCAAGACTTCGGCGTTCTTCTGGAGGGTTGATGATGGTCGAGTAGTTTCGGTCATTTTCGCTTTCTCCGGTCATATCCAAGTTGTGTGATACAACTCACCTCTACTACGCATGGAAATGAAATAAAGGTAAGTGTTGTCTACCCAGTACAGACG
>JAGXOC010000334.1 GCA_019894665.1 Candidatus Thorarchaeota archaeon | reverse complement strand
TTTCAGAGCCTGGCATCATGAGTGAGGAGAGGACAACGTTGTAAGATCGCATCATTCTTCCACACTCTACCTTCTCGCACCCGAGATGAAAACCCATTCAATTTCTATCTACCACTGCTAAGGAGGCAGGTGGTCATATTGGGGAAGGGAAGATGGAATATTACCAGAAAAAATCGGTTCTTGGGACTTCCATCGGCTAACAGGCGACAGCTTTCTGGGCACACCATGCCCAGGTTTGGCCATTCACAGACCATCTACTTTTGAGCCTGATACTCCTGTACCGTCTCCCAGGCAATACGCTGCAAGAAAGCAGCCTCTTCTTCTGTCACAGTCACACCACCCTCCTCTGATGGTAAATAGGCTAGTCCGATAGGACTCTCTCCAAACACTGTTGCATACACAATATTGGCGGCAAGGTAGGATCCGTGGAGGTTTGGATGTTCTCGATCTTCGTAATACATGTCCATATACATACCCAGATCACGGCTTTCATCCATCGCACGTTTCATGGCGAGGCCAACTGGTGCAACATCTATGTCCAGTTCTGCGGCGATATCGCGATGCGCCTGGGC
>JAGXOC010000333.1:295-574 GCA_019894665.1 Candidatus Thorarchaeota archaeon | reverse complement strand
GTATACAAAAGCATCAACCAAACACACGCCCTATTCAAAGCTCGAAAGCTTTTTCAGCAAAGCAACCGATAAAACAATGGTGTATCCACAATGCCAAACTTCAAAGTCATTAATAAAACCTACAAGTTCACCACGCAAGAAGAAATAGACTTCATAGATTTGTCCGATAAAGTCCAAGAGGAAGTTTCCAGTTCGGGAATCAAAAACGGTATAGTCCACGTTTTCGCTCCACATGCAACTGGCATACTAATCTTAACAGAAAACGATTACGCCTTACTC
>JAGXOC010000333.1:0-285 GCA_019894665.1 Candidatus Thorarchaeota archaeon | reverse complement strand
GTATACAAAAGCATCAACCAAACACACGCCCTATTCAAAGCTCGAAAGCTTTTTCAGCAAAGCAACCGATAAAACAATGGTGTATCCACAATGCCAAACTTCAAAGTCATTAATAAAACCTACAAGTTCACCACGCAAGAAGAAATAGACTTCATAGATTTGTCCGATAAAGTCCAAGAGGAAGTTTCCAGTTCGGGAATCAAAAACGGCATAGTCCACGTTTTCGCTCCACATGCAACTGGCATCCTAATCTTAACAGAAAACGATTACGCCTTACTCAACGAC
>JAGXOC010000332.1 GCA_019894665.1 Candidatus Thorarchaeota archaeon | reverse complement strand
GGATTACATAGACCTGCAGCATCTCCAACTAGTAATGCTTTGTTTTCCCCCGGAATAAAATATCCAAAGGGTATTGACCAAGCCTCTTTCTTGATACACTGTTTAGGTACAAATGAGAACTCTTTCTCCAACCAAGATCTGAACCGTTTCAGAAGTTGTGCTACATTTGGTTCTTGGTGTGGCACAGCCCCAAGTCCCAAAATCAATGAATCCTCTTTTGGGATAAGATAGGCATATGCGATTGATACATCTCCTCTGAAGAAACCATAGAAACAATCCTCAAAATCTCCAGACCTTTCCCAATGTTCTTGTTCCACAATCATTACAGGAGCTTTGCTAGATTTGAATAATTTCTCTCGAACAGATGACCGAACACCGTCAGCACCAACAAGAAAATCCGAATGTTCAATTGATTCTCCTTCACTTGAATGAATAAGCACCTTATACTGGTCGGTCTTTGTTATGTCAAGACACTGAGAATCATGTTTGACCACAACTCCTGCTTCAACGGCTAGATCTCGTAACCATTGATCAAATGGTGCTCGATCGATATTGTGTATTGAATAGTTCTTGACCC
>JAGXOC010000331.1 GCA_019894665.1 Candidatus Thorarchaeota archaeon | reverse complement strand
CAATCGCATTTACCTCATATCCTCCAGAAACATCGTTCCAGCCAATTGAATTTCCGTAGATTGTGTTATTATGGGAGTCAAATAGAATTTCAATTCCATGCTTAAAATTTGAATAGATTGAGTTGTTGAGCACAAAGCAATAATCTGATTGATCGAAGATTATGCCCCTATTCTTATTGTTATGAATTCTATTATCAATGAACGTGCTGTTGGATGTGGAAAAGAGCGAAATCCCATTCCAGCAGTCATAGAAAGAGTTCTCTTCAATAGAACTATCCTGCGATTGAATCAAGTAGAGGCCGTTTGAACCACCTGTGAGTTCACACTGTTCCACTCGACCGTTTTTCACATTATCGAAAAGAATCACTGGGAAAAATTCACTTGATTCCAGCTTACAATTCGATATGACAAAAAAGGCGGTTGTCATCTGAATCTGAATACAGTAACCATTATCTGATATCTCAAGACTCTCGAATTTGTAAGGGTCTGAGCGAGTCCCAACTCCAGTTGCTCCTAGCAACGCAAAATCAACATTACTCGTTATGACGAGGGGTTCACTTGTCTGGTATTGTGCAATAGCC
>JAGXOC010000330.1 GCA_019894665.1 Candidatus Thorarchaeota archaeon | reverse complement strand
CAATATGAGCAATCATTTCCTCAGGTACACTGACTGATTTGTATCCAGGTTTTGGCATATCAAACTTATTTCTATTATACTATTTACTTGTTGTTGCTGCATATATACAGCACCTTTAAATAACAAAGTGGTACTGGATATATGTGGTAATTATGGTTTATAGAAGTCTTTCACTACCAACAAATCTTATCGACGAACTTGAAAAGCTCGGGGAGCGTCTCGGGCTTGGCTACTCTTCTTCTGCCGATGCTGTCAAGGATGCAATCCGTAGGCGTATTGAGGAACTCAATGCTGCGGTGATAAACCGCAAGAACATCAAGATTGCAGAGGGGAGCACTTGATCAGAAGTAGAAAAGCAACCCAACAGATCGAGTTCACTACAACCTGTTCGGAATGTTCGTCTCTCACACGGAGTAATTTCTGCATGAAAAAGAAACAAGTCGTGGCGGTTCCTCACAACACGACTTGCAGAGATCCAAAACCAAAGGGGGTAGCTGTGTGTCTTTGAGACCCATTGAGGACTTCGCAACCCGTGAGGAGGCCCTGCAGTATGCAAACACCCGACTCGACGAGTGGAAGGAGA
>JAGXOC010000032.1 GCA_019894665.1 Candidatus Thorarchaeota archaeon | reverse complement strand
AAACCTGGATTTGCTCCATCCTCGATTCAATTCACACTAAGGGTTGAAACTATAGAAACAGCGATTCTGCTTCACAATACATCCGCAACATTAGTAAGAACTTATGGTGTGAATGCCACATTCTATTTCATCTTCAGTGACACCCACGCAGATGAAGCCATTTCTGGAGCGATTACAAACTTCACACTTGAACACATTCGTGGGTCACTTGTTGATCTAGGTAATGGTACCTATTCTCTAACACTTGATACATCACTTGTATCAGCTGGGAGTGTGCCTCATGACATCACAGTTTCATTCAGGAAGGATAACTATGATTTTGCTTATGGTCTTGTAAAACTTCTAGTCACCCCAATACCAACAGAAGTGGATGGACCTCTTGTTGCAGTATTTCCTGTGGGTGATAACTACAGTATCATGTTCAGTTTCCATGATTCACTCAATGATGAATCGATTACAGATGCACATGCAACTGTGACTTGGGAATTTGGGACCGCAGTTCTATTAAATCTGAACAATGGATCCTATGTGTTTGGACCTAGTCAAGCAAATCTAACAACTCCACTTCAGGATAGGGTTGCACCATACTTGCTATCACTACGTATCTCTCGTGGAAACTACTCTGTTGTCTTGGTAACTGTGGAATTAACTATCCGTGAAATTGCCACAGCAGTATACCCCGACCCACTTCCAACAATCATCTTTGTTGGAGATATTATTCTGGTGAATTTCACTTTCTGGGATATAGATCATGACGTACCAATCAACGATGCAGACTTCAGTGTGTTCACAACAAGTAGTCTGGCGACTGACCCCGGTTTGATTCGAGAAACTACTCTTGACATCAATCACGGTAACGGATACTACACGATGGCATTTCTAGCTCCAAACCTTGCTTTCTACACACTCACAATTGATTGTGATAAGGTGGATTATGCTGCGTTCACAATAAATCTCGATATCTACACAGAGTTGAGTCCTGAACAGCTGACTCTGGTAATGGCCTTCCAATATGGCACGATGATTCTTGTTGGAATGGCCGCACTTGCTGCACTTTACTTCAGAGTTCTTTCTATACCTCGACTCTTGAGGATAATTAGAAGAATGATATCAGCTTTGAGCAAGGGTAGAATTCCAAAGGCTGCAAACGTGCCCCTTCGTCGAGAGATGCTACTGGCCATCATGAACGAAGACTTGGGACCGGTTGGTATTCAGAAGTCTATGGATGACATTAGTCTGTCCACTGTTGACATCACCGTAATGGATGTTGAGGACCTGCTTGAGGACTTAGCAACTGTTGTTGGACTGACTCCAGCAGATGTTGATACACTACGTCAGGACCTCGATAAGATGAGGCCCAGCGAGAGAGCTGGTTTCATCAACGAAGTCTTGAAACAAGAGAGATCAAGACGAGCTCGTGAGCTTGCTGAAGCTGAGCGCGTAGCCGAGGAAGCTGTACCTGCTGAGGCTGCAGAAGAGCGTCTCTCTGAAGAAGATCTAGTTCATTTGAAGGAACGTCTATTGAAGATGGGAATTGAAGAGACTGAAGCTGAACTCATGATTGAGCAAGCTAAGAACTTGTCAAAAGCCGAAATAGACGCACTACTCAGTGAGATAGGAGGTCTGGAAGAATGAGGAACACACGACGATTAATCCCCCTCGCATTTCTCCTAGCTTTGATGCTAGCACCTGTATTCGTGACCCCACAAAGATACATTCCACCTTCGACTATCCTCGACACTGGTGGTTCATCCTTGGACGAAACTCGCTTGGTAGATATTGGGAATGGTGAGTACATCGAACTCGGACTGAATGAGATTCTTCAGCGATTCATTATGACCGAGCAAGGTTGGACTGAGTGGAATGGCATCAGTTCACCCTTGGTAGGTTCTGAATTTGGTAACAGCATCAATGTATTTGCAGACCAGCAGATGACTTACACCTCTGGAAGTGGTACAACTAGCACTCAAGTAGATATCCCAACCGGAACTGATTGGGAAGCATACGAAACACGAGTGAGCATTTCTCAATTGACTGAAAACCGTACTTGGGTCACTAACCCTGGATTCCAAGGTAATGACAATGATTGGACTCATGTTACTACTTCTAGTACTGGATATAGTACAGTAAGTGCTTCATGGATCGATGATGGCCACGGAACGAATGATGATTGTGTTGAAGTAGATATCAATTCAGATAGTAGTGGCGCACCCTTTTATTATGATGCCGGAGATACCGCTTGGTACAGCCAGGACACTACAATCTCTAGAGGTAATGTTGTTTGGGCAGGTCTACGACTAGACTATTGGGCTGATACAGTTGATGACACCCACTATGGAATGACTGGTTCATTCCGAATCTACACTGAAATTGAAGGTGTTGAGGTTTGGCGATTGGTGTATTCAGAAATTGGAGCTGAAGAAACTTGGTACAGTTCAGGTCTCGTTTCCATAGACCCAGCTACCTTTGGTCTGCCTGGAGATACAACCATCACCACAGAGGTAGGTCTTCTCTCACTGGCAAGTGTTGGTTATGCTCCGAATATTCATCCAAAGGCAAGATTTGACAACGTCGAGTTATTCATGAAGACAACCGTTGATCCAAGTGAGATTAACCTCGAGATGAACAGTATTAGTATCAGTGACGGAGCTGCACGTGGTGCATGTTCCATCACTCAAACTCCAGGAACTCCCTGGGTAACTGATCCTGTACCTCTTACTTTCTCATGGACTCCTATCCCATCGACACCAAACCCTGACAATGAAATTCTCATAGATTTCGACATCAACGTGAATATGTTTGCTAGAAGGCTAGACATCTCAAGTCACTATGAGATTAACCCCACTGCTTATGGTGAGAGATTCACAATATCCAATGGGACTGATACAAGCTTTACATCGTACTTCAGAGCTGACATACCAGATGGTTATGCCAATCTCTACTTCTTCAATGAAACACTCCCGACTAATCGTGATGTCACCTTTGTAGCTCAACCACTCGCTCCAACTACAAATCTTCCCTCTGGTTGGAGTGGTGGTGATCCTGGTGACGGATATCTCAATGTTTCAACTTATGATATAACATCTGAACCTGGTAGGTACGGGTACTGGCGAATCCTCAGCACATCACCTAACATGATAACAGACTTGGAGCTTTGGGACCCTGTGGGCAGCACATGGGAGCGTAATGTAAATCTTAGAGCTGGAGAAACAACTAGAGCTCGTATTTTCACAGGAGCACAGTTCAATGGTGCTGATGTGAATTTCAGTATCTATGAACCAGATGAGTCAGAATGGTACACGCTAACTGCAAGTGTAGATGGCACAGGCTATGCCACTTCATCAACGTTTACCGTTGGCGGTGCTAACGCAACTGCTGGGGATTGGATGGTCCAAGCCACCACTCACAATATTGGTGTTGGAGGCGATTGGACCTCAAGTGGTTTCTTCAAGAGGCATTTCAAGGTAACTCATGCCTCTGACATAGACTTACTCTACCCAAGTGATGCGGTAGGTACCATGGAGACTAACGTCACGTTTGGAGACCTATTGCTCATTATTCTGGAAGCAACAGACACCGATAGTTCAGTGTTAGTTCCTGGTGGAACCCTAACTCTGGATTGGGCTGCTGGGACTGATATATTCGATGACAATGGAAACGGTCAGTACACGAAGGTTGTTGACACTTCTGGTCTTCCAGGGAAAGGTCAGTTTGTGATGGATCTTGATTGGACACATCCAAGCTATGACCCATCCGCTGAAGTATTGACCATCAATGTGAACTACCCTGCTACTTTGACCTCACCAGATTACCCAGGTATCTCTGGTCCGGTAAATGATGATCAGATCTTCACTGTTGACTTTTCAAATGTGAACGGAACTGGTATCACAACTGCAACAGTCTGGTGTGATTGGGCAAATCCGTATGTCATGACACCGCTTGGTGCTGGAATCTACGAGTTTGTTCTAGACACAACCGGAATGTCAATTGGTGAGTATCCAATCATAGTGTATGCAGCTGGACCATATGTTGAACCACAGAACATGGTGATGTACGCTGAAGTCCGGGAGATCTACAATTCAATCTCATACACATCCAATCAACTATCTATCCCCGTTGGTGAGGCTTCATCGTTCTTGTTCAGATGGACCGATTCAGACCATAACACACCTATTACTGGTTCTGCATCATCAATCACCTGTAACTGGACCGACTTCCATCAGACTGGTGACCAGAACTACACAGTGGTTGAAACCCCCTCACCTGGTGTATACAATATTACAATATTCACAAAGAACGAAGACCCATTGACAGTTGGTGATAATTTCTATACAGTGACTTTCAATGTTATGAAGGGTGAATACCAGAATCACACCTTTGACATAGGTGTAGAAATCAGAAAGAGAAACACACTCTTTGTATTGGATGAACCGATTTCACAGACTCCCTATGGTGACACAATCAGTGTTCTGGTGTTCTACCAAGACACCGATTTGCGTGTGGGCATCGGTAATGGAACTGGAGAAGTTCGAATTACTGTGACTTCACCTGAGGTTCCATTACTTTCCTACGTCAGTACAGATTCCACACTTGGTCTGGGACATTACAACATCACATTTCTCAGTGATCAATGGGGTAGCATTGGTGTCAAAGATCTTACGATACTCATCGAATGGACTGGGTCAGTTGACAAGTTCTACAGTCAGACTATCTTCACGACTGTTAGGATTACAGGTACTGACACTGATCTCTTCCTTGAACTTGCACCAACCGCGACTTACTACCAGAACACATTCAATTTCACCGCTGTCTACTGGGATGCAATTGGACTTGACCGGATTGATAACAGTACATTCAATGTGCTGCTTCAGATTACAGCACTGGATGCTGGTCATTCAGTCACACAGAGCGACTTCACTTTCTATGAGTCCTCTAGTGTACCTGGAACCTACGTCTTCCTATTAGATAGCTCTCTATTCCCTGACACATCGACATTCAGATTCCAACTTGATTTCATGTGGAAGAAAGGTGTATCCCCACTATACGAGAATCAGACAATGGTTGTATCTCTACTCATCCTGGATCGACCAACGTATGTGGATTACGCTCCAGTACCATCAACACCCTTTGGTGAATGGGCTGAGCTTACATTCAGTTACATTGATGCACTTACTAGCACTGAGATTGATGACTCAATAACTCAGTTACAGGTTTCTATCAACGAGCCTGGAGTCAGCTTCACTGTTTCATTCGATGCCCTAGCGCATGAGTTCACAGTTATGATTGATACAGAATCCTTACCTGGTATCGGTACGCATATCCTACACCTTAACGTGACATGGACAGGAATACCATTCTATGCTGCAGTTGGAGGTCATGCATTTACAGTGACTGTGACTCTTCGGAGCACTCAATTGACTCATCTTTCGTTTGCACCAGGACAATGGGGTAACAATGTAACGATTGAGTTCGTTTACACTGATCTAGTGGCTGGTACCACAATTGGCATGACTGGCACAATCTCTCTTGATATTGCACCCAGCATGTACACAGTTCAACCACTAGGCAATGGACATTATCTTGTCACACTGAATACAACTGCATTCGTGTCTGATGGCGTCTATCAAATCAACGCATCAATCATTCACACCAATCCGAACTATGCTTCAGCAATCGATATCTTTGATTTCTCAATTCTGAAACGTTCAACACAGATTGGATATGATAGTCCCGATCCTGCGGCATATCAAGCAAATGTCACCTTCATTGTAACTTATGTTGATGATAGTACAGGTAGGGGTGTTGCTGGCGCTACTGTTGTAGTGACTGGAAACGGTACAAGCTCACTAGTACTCAACACAAACTACTGGGTGACTTACATCGGTTCAGGTCAGTATGTGATAGATGTTGCCACAGTTGCACTTGGTCCACCAGGTCCATACTTGTTGTCTGTATCTGTAACATTTGCAGGTGAGCCATATTATCTACCACAAGCTGTAGATGTGGTTGCCAGGGTTACAACCCGGACTACACAAATCCTGATTACTCAGACACCTGGTGAGGTTGCATTCCTCGAAGATGTAGTTTTCAGATTCAAGTACGAAGACTTCCTACTTGGTACAAAGATTGTCATTGGTAAAACCGACATCACATTATCTCATGGTCCATCACAGACTGTGATTGCATCAGGAGATTATGTGCTGACTGAATTTGCAACATACTATGAGATTTCATTTGCCTCCACGATTCTCAATCCAACTGCTCTAGTCACTGGTTATGAGCTTCAGCTGGCAATTGATACTGGTGTTGGTTTTCCATACTATGCTCCACGAGACACTACAACTCGAGTGACAACAACTGAGAGACCAACACAGATTCTCTTCCCACTGGTTTTGGATACTCCTTACTATGACAACATCACGATAGAACTGAGCTACATAGACTATCTCACAGGAACTGGAATCGATGATGCAACTCTCTTGATAACCAGCATCAACTGGACTGTTCCAGAGTATCAACTTATTCGAGATGGTAGTGGAGTCTACCGAATACTCATCAATAGTAGTATCTTCGGAGATACTGGAACTGTCTTCTTTGACATAACTTTGAGCAAGGTTGGTTCCCCATTCTATGCAGCTAGAACCACTCTTGATGTGCCTGCATCGGTCAAGGAGATTCAAACAGCCTTGCTGGCTGAGGCACCTCCTGCCGGTACAACAGCCGTTGGAGCTCCTATTGAGATCACTCTAACTCTAAGGGACTTTGATCATGATGCGCCATTAGAAGGAGCTACACTCATGACAAACTGGACTCTTCTATTTGGAACTGATTATCAAGTAGTAGAGTTGGGGAATGGAGTGTATACAATAACGCTCAACACTACAGGATTACTCGCAGAAGAGCACATATTCCAAATCTGGGCTGACAAGCCATTCTATGAGACTGCTGTTGCTACTGTATCTGTTCAACCAGGTGCAGCAACTGTCGAGATATTCCTATCCTCGTCTTCTTACTACACTGATTGGGGTGAGGTCCTCAACATCACCTTCCAAGTTCGCGAGCCATACTATGACACACCAGTCACCGGAATGACTGCAACACTTCTCTGGAATGGAGTGGTTCATCCAATTGCTGAACTTAGTAATGGATTCTATGGCATCCTGCTCGATACATCATTGGAAGACTATGGTATATACAACCCTCAGTTCACAGTCACAAAACCGTTCTATCAACAAAGACAGCAATCATTCACGCTGATTGTGTCTAAGGCAACCGGCCAGATTATACCAGAGTTCTCTGTCTATGATATAATCATTGATACTTCTGATGATTTCACTGTTTATCTTAATGATACAGTGACAACCAATCCTGTTGTTGGTGCTACAGTCACTGCTGAGTGGAATGGAACTGTGTATCCGATGACTCCTACTGGAACACCAGGATACTACACTGAAACTGTGGATGTGACTGGATTTGCTATTGGTCAGTATCCTCTGACCATCAGAGCAGTTTCGACCAATCACATATTCCTAGAGACCATCATTGACATCAATGTAGTCCCAATCCCAACTACTCTGGCATTGGCTGACGGAACTACTCTGTTGACTATCTTCTTTGGAGACTCAGTCGATATCCTCGTCGTCTACAATGACACCTATCAAGCGCTTCTGGTTACTGGTGCAAATGTAACCTTCACATTGGGAAGTCTTACAGGAATATTAGATGCTGAAGCCAATGGGACCTACAGCAAGCATATCGATGTTAGTTCACTGGCATCTCAGTCAATCTATTTGAGAATCATAGCAACAAAGGACGGGTATGCTACTGGTATCAAGTCGGTCATTGTAACAATCTTACCAATTCCAACTCAGACTTCAGTTGACACCACACTTCAATCCGGGTTCTTTGGTTCTCAGAAGAACTACACCTTTACCTACTACGATCAACAGCATAGTGCATACATCCCTGGTGCAACTGCAACTGCTACATGGGATGGTGGAACTCTTCCAGTAATTGACTTGCTCAATGGATCCTATCTGGTTGTAGTTGACATCACACTGACAACCCCAGGAGTTTATGATCTTGTGGTTCAATTCAGTTTAACAAACTACACTGCTAGGTCTATCACGACAAGAATCGAGATATATGCAACACCTGGCGAAATTCTTGGTCCTGTCTACTATGAGGTACCAGTTGGTGAAACAGCAAGCATATTGTACGTTGTCAATAACACTTTGGATAGCTCCCGAATCACAGATGTCATTGGAATCGCATACTCAAATGAGCTGGGTGAAACCGAGCTAGAATTGCTTCCAAGCGGAGAATATGCTCTAATTATCCCGGACAATCTACCTGATGGAACAACTATCACTTTTGATATCGCATTTATCACAGCTAAATATGATATTTATACATTGTTTGGTGTTCAGGTGAGAGTACGATTCGTTCTTACAGAGCTTCGATATCTCAACGACACTGTGTTCACATCTCCTGGAACAACCTTTGAAGTACAGATTACCTACTACGACCTTGATCATCTCACTGGAATCTCTAATGCCAATGTAACAGTGGTATATGAACAACAAAATATCACATACCTCGAAGACCGAACACTTGATGAGAATGGAGTCTACAATCTCTCCTTCAGAGCAGAAGCTGGTAGAACTTTCATTGTCGAGATTACTTTCCAGAAAGACGACTATACAACCCAAGTCTTTCGCCTTATAGTGAAATCTGACATCACGCCGGGACAGCAATTACAACAAGCTTTGATTATTGGAGGAGGAACCGGCCTGCTTCTCATAGCTGTACTCATCGTTGCTTACGTGAGGGTGTGGAGTGTTCCTAAGCAGATTAGAGTTCTAAACAGAATGATTCGAGCACTTAGTAAGGGCCGAATTCCTGGAGCTCCAAAGGCTCCTGGCAGGCAGAGCATGGCAATGAGTATTGTGAACGAAGAAGCTGACTCTTTGAAGATAGCAAAGGATGCTCATGAGATCGCTGAATATCCGATTGAGACATCAGTGCCAGAAGTCAACGAACTACTAGAAGAACTGGCTGCTATCACCGGTCTTGGTGAGGCTGAGATTGCGGCATTTAGATCAGACTTGGCTAGAATGAAGGCCAGTGAACGTACAGGCTTCCTTAAGGAGGTCATTGACCAGGAGAAGGCTCGTCGTGCTGATGTGCTAGCTAAGCCTCCAAAGGGAGAACCGATTCTTGAGGAGATGCCTCTTGAACAACGACCTGAAGAGCTAGATGACTTACGTCAGAAACTCATCAAGAAGGGAATGGCCATTGATGAAATCGATGTCATAATCGAAGAGGCAAAGAGTCTCTCAAAGGCTGATCTTGATGCTCTTCTGAATAGTCTAGGTATCAACTTGGATTAAGAGAAACACAAAGAACCAGCTGGTGCTACGCCAGCTGGTATTTACTTCTTTTCGACATATCTTGGCGAACAGTTAAGTGATAATCATTCTTTTCGGGCTGCTATGGACCTCGATGAACGAATCAAGTTAATCTCCAGTGTTGGTGAAGAAGTAGTCACGATGCCCGAGTTAAGGGATCTCTTAGAAAGGAAGCCCAACCCTATCGCATATGATGGGTTTGAGCCTTCTGGCTTAGCTCATCTACCATTCGGTGTCTTCAGAGCACTTCTTCTGAAGGATCTCATCAAAGCAGGTATTAAATTCAAAATCTGGCTTGCTGATTGGTTTGCTTGGATTAACAACAAGATGGATGGAGATTTAGAGAAGATCAGGCAGGTTGGTGAATACTTCATCGAGGTATGGAAAGCTGCCGGCGTTCCAACTGACAAAGTTGAGTTTCTTTGGGCCTCAGAGGCAATGGACTCTGTGGAGTACTGGTCGAGGGTTGTGAAGATAGCCAAGAACACCACAGTAGCAAGGGCAACTCGAGCTCTTACAATCATGGGGCGAAAAGACGGTGAGATGAAAGAGGTTGCTCAATACTTCTACCCTATGATGCAGGTTGCAGATATCTTCCATCTAGAAGCAGACATCACTCAACTTGGTCTTGATCAGCGAAGAGCGAATATGCTTGCACGAGAGGTCGGACCGAAGCTCGGATGGTGGAAACCAGTCGTGATTAGTCATCACATGCTCATGAACCTGGAGGGAGCTGCAGAGCCTGAAGGATTCGATGAGGAGAAGGGGTTCGATGTTCAGATATCATCAAAAATGAGCAAGAGTAAGCCTTCATCCAGTATATTCGTTCACGACTCTGAGGAAGAGATTCGCAAGAAAGTAATGGCTGCCTACTGCCCACCGAAGGATGCTTCTGGAAATCCCCTCCTCGACTACGCAAAACAAATCGTATTCCGTGGTTTCGATAGTATAACTGTAGAACGGAAACCAAAGTTTGGTGGAGATATTGATTTCATAAGTTACGAGGATTTAGAGACGGCCTACGTTGCTGGAGAACTTCATCCTCTCGATTTGAAGAACACAATGGTGACTTATCTCGATAAGATGGTCGACCCCGTTCGTACGCACTTCGAAAAGAAGAAGAGTGCTAGGGAAATGCTGGAGCTTGTCAAGAGCTATCAGATAACTCGCTAGTTGTTCGACGTCTTCTAGTACTACGGGTGACAACTCCAAGGGCGACAAACCCTACAATCACACTGAACCATAGGGTGACCACTCGTATCAAAATCGTAGCTGCACTGGCAAGATCTGGTGTGATTCCAAGTAGAAAAGTGATCAGTGCAATTGAAGTGAACTCATATGTTCCGACTCCTCCTGGTAAGAATGACAATGCACCAATGATAGAAGCTGTTGAATGTACAAATGTTGCTTGTAATAAAAGAATGAGAGATGCCGAACCAAGTGATGGCAATCCTGCACCTGTAAGCAGACTGAGCAATAACCAAAGTTCTAGACATTCCATGAACCAACCTGGAAGACTGACAATAGTACTCACGACAAGTGGTTTTGGGCCCAGTGTCCTAGTCATAGTGTGCTCTATATCGTCAAAATTATCCTGGAAACGTTTCAAAGGTCCAATTGATGTAAATCGTTTGAGTATCTTCCGATAGAAGGTTTTCTGACTCAGTACAATTGCAGCGACAAAGACAACACCGCCTAACATAAGCACAGTCAGAAGTTGGTCCCCAGTGTTTACGCCAATTCCAAATCCAATCATGGCCAGAAGTACAAGAGCAAGCAGATCGGTAACACGTTCTGATACCACAACAGGTATAGTCTTGGCGACGGGTGTCCCATCAATATCTCTGATGAAATATCCCTTGATTGCTTCTCCAATTTTGCCGGGTGTAGTTGTTAAAGTAAATCCTGCAATGAACACACTGAAGCTATCCTTGTGTGAAAGATGTATATCAATACGGCTTAGATAGTATTGCCATTTCACATATCGAATGATATAGTTCAGGAATGATAGGACCATCATGGTTGGCAATACCCACCACCATGGAATGGAAGCGAGTGCGAGTGCTACAGCGTCAAGTTGTCCATAGAGCCCAACGAATGCAAAGACAATGACACTGAAGATTACAAAGATAATGACTTTCTGAGTACTGATCATGGACTGGTCAGTTTCAATGTTCGATTCTTCACCAGCTGTCATATGCAATCTTCCTCACTCTTTGCCACAACATTGTTGGGATATGTAACATGAAGAATGATGGATATCCAGTAATTTGGGTCCGTCCCTTCTTCAGCTCCTCATAGATGTCATCTGGGGTCTCTATGTCCTGGAGCCAAGTCTTTGCATGGCCCATTTCCCAATGGGTATGTCCATCACTTCCTGCAGTCATGGGTTTGTTCAGCCGCTTGGCTAGTGTTTGTGCTTTCTTGTTGAACAGGTTAATGATGCATCTTGAGTTGATTCCCTCTATCAGGTCAACGTGTTTCGTGATGATGTCATCTGGGAGCCCTCTTCTGATTGCAGTGTATTTGCGCATAGGGTCTCTTGGATGAGGAAGGACAACAAGTCCGTTGCAGTCGTGAATATCCTCTGCAATCTCTTCGAAAGATCTATTCTCAATATGTTCTGAAACAAAGAGACCTATAATTTCACCATAGTCTGAAGTCTTATACTCACAAGCAGGAATTATGAATCGACCATCTCTTTCGATGACTTTGAGAGTAGCAGCACGCCAGTGCTCGGTCGGTGCAACGCCTCTGAGTCCCTTCTTCTTCATGAGCTTGAAGAGGGAGTATGGGTTTTGCATTCCATCCTTCGAGTGAATCGTATGCATATGTAGGTCGAAAGCGGAAAGTCTGGAACTCAATATATTCACCCTATGGGATTATTGGCGGGAAGAATGGTGGAAAGAGATTGTATAGAAAATCGTAGATATCTGCATAGAAGAACAGTGTAACCAGAAGTACGATGAAGAATAGTATACCCCCTATTACGATACCTTTGTCTTTGATTGCCAGGTGAGGTTTCCTTCCTACGTCACTTCCAATATAGACGAGATGTACATACCTCATGACAAGTCCCGCAACTATTGGGACCGTCATCATTACAGGTTGAGTTTCCAATGTAGCTCTGTAATTTTCATAGCAATAGAGTGCATAAAACATTACTACCCAAGTGGCCGACATTGCAATACCGTGATCCAGCATTGTTTCATTATAACGTGTAAAAACTGGTTTGTGTAGAGGTGCATCTTCTCCAAGCAGCTGAAGTTCATTCTTTCGTTTCCCAAAACCGAGCACAAGTGCTACGAAGAACACTCCAATTACCAACCATGATGTGAATGGTTGATCGATAAGGAAAGTACCCGCGATTGCTCTAATTATGAATCCAACAGCAATGACACAGACGTCAATAATTGCGTAATTTCTTAATTTCCAGTTGTATAACTGGCTGTTAATGATGTATAATCCAACCATTAGGAGAAATGCCGCGTCTTGTAGCCAAGCAACAGCGAGACCCCCGACCATCAAGATTGCTGCTAAAACCAGAGCATTAGATCTTGATGCTTGGCCAGACGGCAATGGTCGTTTTCGCTTTTCGGGATGGGCTGCATCTTTTTCTTCATCTACGATGTCATTGAATATGTATCCTGCACTGGAAACTGCGCATAGAACTCCAAATCCAAATAAGAGAACAGGTAGACCGTTTAAAACAAACGCTAGCCATGCATCAAAGTTCTCTACTCTGCCAAACATGAGTGGCAGAAAGACTAGAGCATTCTTGTACCACTGGTGTGGCCGCATTAATATCAGATAGTCGTAGAATCCCATTTTCGAAATCTCCTAACAACCCTTCATTCTGAATATGAGCTCCAAAGCTTACCCCATTCGGTTTCCAAGAACCATTTTACCCATTTCTTCCCTTTCAGAGGAAGCCAGATACCATCATGATACAAGCCGCTGAGCTGTGTGGGGAGCCACATGAGGGGTGACCTGAACAATAATGTTTCCATTCCTGGGAATTTCAAGAACCCCCGGTTAAAAACAATAACTGGGCTCTTACCTGGACTCAGGTCAAAATTCGGAAGATCCTCCCACGATTCAAAGTCGCCCACAATATCAATCTTCTCAGGGTCTGACTCTCCAAGTCCTAGGTCATTGGCAATCTGCAGTTTGTATACCAACTGCTGATCTATTCCCATGAGTCTTGTCTGGACGGTGTCTGCAGCAACCATATCCGAAGTTGCAATCAACACGTTACCAATCTTGGGAATCATTGTCCTTGGACCTGCTCCATCTCCCATCACTGTGCCATCTGTCAACACAAACTCGGAGTGTGATATAGTCTGCTGCATCAAAAGTAAGTCAACAAGAATCTCGTGAATCTTGAGATGTGCAAGGTGCCGATTCTTGGTGAGGTAGAGTCCAAAGGAATCTTTCATTGCTCCAGTCATCTGTGTGTGTCCGTGTGTCTTGATGGTTGGCAGGTGAATTATGTTAGTCCCAAAAATTTCCTTGGGAGCTATCGTTTCGCCGAAGATGTCTTCCATCACTAGAGTCTTTTGGGGCAGGTCAACGTGTACGTACGTAGCATTAATGAGAGGAAGGAACTTGATCCTATGTTTCTTCATCACTGGATACCAGTTATTATTCTTCACACCTGCATAGATGTTCGTCACGACGGTCTCATTCTCTACTGCCTGTATGGTCTTATGGTCAAACCCATCAGAGATCAGTTTCTTGAGAAGTCCATCGAAGATGTATGGGTTAGTCGAGCACGCAGGGTAGAGTTTGCTCCACGAAAGATTGAGTTTAATGGTGGTAGCTACATCCTTTGACACAAATTTGTCATAATCTGCGAGGTCCATCACTCTCGCAATGTCCTCATCGATTGTCTTTGGAGTGGTCTTGACAACGGCTACCTTCGGCATGGTAAATCAACTCTTGCTAAATAGGTCCCCATGTTTGACGTTGTTGGCAGGTGCTCTTCTTAATAACTTGCCTCAATGGCAGGACTTGCACTAAAGCTTCATTGGTTCCACTTTGAAATCTGCACCTAGTCGAAGGACCATGGGTACAGCAGCTCCATGGTACGCCGCACTGAAGACGCTGATTAACTTTCCGTCGAAGAATTTTTTGAATCCCTCCGGGAATATCTCGTGAGCCCTGAACATAATCTTTACACCAATATTCTCACTGAATTCATTGAAAGCCTTTCGGCCAAATGCTTTCACTCTCATTCCCCTGGAATTGGCTGCAAATCTAAAATCAGCCTCCTTGGGATCATTCCATGCAAGTTGATGGAGAATGTCGTCTGGGAAATTCTGATTCACACGGTTACATCTCTGAATCTCATCAAGTGATGACACTCCCTCTGGAATTCCCCCGTGACATGCGAATATTCCGTTTGAGCTAGTTACTGCAATTGGGAGAACCTGAAACACTTCCAGATACTTGCTATATACTTCGAATGAGAATTTTCGTGTAACCTCGGAATAGAAACCGTAACGCCTAGCTACTTCGTCTGACTCGTGATTCCCTCTAATCATGAGAACCCTTTCAGGTTCACTTAGTGCGAGAGCCAATACCAAGTTTATTGTTTCAATCTGCGCGGGACCTCTGTCAGCATAGTCTCCAAGAAACACGAATGAATGTGTCTTGTATTTTAACAATAGTCTTTGCACACCAAGGATTGAATCAAGCTCTCCGTGGAGGTCTCCTACAAAGAATACATTTCGAGAGGGGATTTCAACAACGTTAGGCTTGGTTCGATAGATGTTTCTAACCATTCGAGTCAGCTTTTCAATATCCTCTCTTGTGGTATCTAAGTTGCCATCTAGAATGGACTGAAGAAAATCCAAATTTTCTGCTCACACCCTATTTCCAATTCATGGCCTGAAAGACCATTTCCACTGCTTCTTCCGGAGTGTTTGCCCCATACACCGCATCAGCTCGCCGGTCATCAATTTTTTCTCCTGCAAGCTTAGCTGCCCAACCTCCCGATTGCACAAGCGAAATGACTGGTTTGTTTGAGAACCAAGCTATGGCAATTTCACTGAGGGTGCCAGCAGATCCGTCTATGGCAATTACGGCATCTCCAGCCTTTGCCACGAGGTAGTTCCTGGCATACCCAAGACCTGTGGGAATTGCTATGTCAACATATTCGTTGGCATGCTCCTTATCATCAGTCGGAAGGATTCCCAAGGTCTGTCCTCCCTCATTTTTTGCTCCTCTGCATGCAGCTTCCATTACTCCTCCAAGTCCACCGCATGCTAAGATAACACCTCTCTTAGCGATTTCAGCACCAACACGCTCTGCTAGGTCGAGATTGCTAGGACTGCTATTCGCACCTCCAATGACAGAAATTACTCTTGCTGGCATGACACATCCCCGCGGTTCAAGGGTTACGTGATGTATCAAGGTTGTGTATCTTCTTTTTGAGCATACTGTAAACGTCTTTTGAGAGTCGCCCTTCTTTCACTCGCTCTTTGGCCGCCTCAAGGAGTGATTTTCCTGAATCTGTTTCATTGAAGCCAAGAAGAATACTATCTGGGATATTCTCGATTGGGATTGCAGGATTTGGGTCGAACCGAATACAGATGGTTGTTCTTTCTATCTGTTTCTTGACATGAATGGGTAACATCCTTGCCATAAGCGCATAGATTTTAGCTATTGTGAGTAAAGCACGAGAGCCTAGATTGATTGAAGCCCAACCTGTATCTGTTCCGACGATACAGATGTTAGACTGTCTCTTGCAACTATGGGCGCAGTAACGGCAAATTCCAGGTTTCATTTGAATAGCACTAGTCTTCATGCACACCCATGCTACTCCCTCATTGAGCTCCACTGCACAAGAGTCACCAACAACACGAAGTCCAAGGTCTATAGCTATGGTCCTTATTTCATTGATCTCTTCAATTGAGTTGGGTGGAGTTGATGTTTCAGGACGTGTTGGCTCATAGAGCGGACAAACTTCTTCGTCAAGGGCAACTATCATCGGGAGTGGGTTATTGGTGGAATTACGAGAAAGAAGGCCATCAGAAACAAAACCCATCACATCATCAACACTCTGGATAGCATGTACCTGTAGCTGTGAACCGAAAAATGCATCTAATTGATATGAACCGGCTTCTGCCTCTCGAACTGAGCCTACTACTACAACCATAATTGGGGTTTCTAGATTCAGAGAGAGCTGGTTGAACATGTCCGGAATGTTCTCAATTTCGTGCGGTCGAAGAATGAGTATAATTGCACGATGGCCTTTGGTGAAGTTGCGGGATAATCCTTCCATTCTTTCTGATAGGGGTATTGACCACAACTGAAGTGACACGATTAGATTATCTGGATAATCAATTTTCACTACTCCAAGACTCAGACCCAGTGTGTTATACAACTGGCACGAAATTCGGTTTCCAGAGGCTCTGCTAAGGAAACCCGTCTGTAGCGGCAAATCATTGCCTACAACAAGGACCTTGAAAATCATCCGGCCCTTTGTAATATTTGGAGTAGTCATTCTTAGATGGATACTAATGAATTTGTGAACTAATACCTATGGGTTATAGTAACAGACTACTTAGGGCAATTGGGAAAGTATTTCTCATACCCTGCTATTCATACATTGAGGAAAATGGTTCGTATCTATAGAGCTAAGGATTCAGTAAAAGCCGGTCGAGCCGGATATGAGGCAAGCTATGTTGCCGACCTCACCTTCGGCAAATCTCTTGATAGCTGTGGTGTGATTCTTGTTGACATTCAGGAAAACGTGAAAACCTCGCCGCATGCTCACGAACATTTGGAAGAAGTGTTCATAGCCATGACAAAGATTCGTATCTTCATCAATGAGACTCAGTATGACTTGAATGATGGCGATGTTGTGATTGTTGAAACTAACGAGGCGCACTCTTTTGAAACTGAAACTAATGAAACGGGACGAATTCTTGCTTTGAAATTCCCTAATCTCAAGGATGATAAAGTTGTACCAGTTAGCGGAAGTGAGAACTAATACGCATCATAATCAAATTCTTCGTCATCTTCATCCTCAAAGGGTATATCCACAGGTGCTCTCTTAAACCCTAGAAAGGAAGTACCAGGAACAGATCGTTCGATTGCAATTCTTAGCTCTTTCCATTCATGGTGTCTGCGTCGTCTTCCGATAAAACCTGCAATAGTAATCATACTGAATGCTGCAATACCAACAATGTAGAGTTCTAATCTTGATTCGAATAATCCTGAAACAGCACTCAATGCTAAGACTACTATGCCTCCAATGATCAGAATGTTTAGCGAACAATCGCAGGTAATGCCAAGCTGAGTTGGTCCTACTTGAAAGTCCTCTGGGTCTGCGCCAGGTGCCAGATTTAGGTAGTAGTTAAACGCTGATGCAAGGATCGCTACAACCACAAGGATTGTCCAAGTCAGTATATCCAATTCTTTTCACTCACTTCTATGACTTTTCGTCGGCTTCTATCTCAGCAACTTTTAGACAACTGAAGCCATACTCGCCTTCGAATGATATTTCCGCACTTTCACTTGGAGTTATCATCAATACTACAGAGTACTTTTTGACCACTTCAGGATTTGCATCTGAGACATCATAGCTCCCATTTGTGAGCGCTATTTTATGTCCCGTCTTTAGTGTGCTTATCTCTGGATGGTTTCCAACTGCAATTGCTACACGTGCTTGCAATTTATCATTTCTCACGACAAGCATCTCTACCTTATCGATTTTCTCTAGTGAGAGAACATCCATCCATCCTATGAGTTCCTTCTTCAGCTTTTTCTGATCTACAGGTCCTCCTGTTGTCATTCCTTCAATAGGTGGTAGTTGTCCCTGTATTTCATTAAGGATGGGTGTAATCCGAGATGTGTTCCAGTCTTTCTTCACGAAAGATTTCAAGGCATGTTCAGCAATCTTCTCAAGAGCTGGTTTGAATCGGTCATGTGAAGAAGATGAAACCTTGTAGAGCATCAGGAATGAACTCAGGGCACCTTCTTCTTTGTTATAGGCAACCCCGACCTTGTAAGCTGTGACAGCCAATTGCCATGCATTGTCATGGTCATCAAACTGGATTGCATACTTAGATAGATCGTTGAGCATTGACAATGTAACGTCAGGATGCTGCAATCTGTTGTTTGTTAGGCTGAAGCCTCCCATGAACTTCCTAAGAATCTGCATGGTGATGTAGAGGCCTTCAGAGGTCTCTAACATGTCTTCGAGTTCAAGTCTATTGATCATGCTATCATAGAGACTGTAGTAATAGTCAATCTCGTCATAATCTTCCCTAATCAGGGCTAGAACAATTCTCACAAAGAAGACCGAAGCTTTTAGTTCATCATTGCTCACTTCAGCAAACATGAGCAGCCTGAATGCCTCATCGCCTACTTTCAACGCTTCCTCGATACCTTGCCGGGTCCCACGATACAGGTGACAGATCATCTCCAAATAGTAGAGGAATAGCGTGAGGTCAGACGCCTGTTTAACAAGCTGTCCGTGTGTGTCACTGTCTTCTGTCAGAGTGGACACGATTAGAAGTCGTTCTATCTCATTTTGGACTGCCTCAATTTCATGAGCAAGACTGTCGTATTTTCCATCCCTGAAGTCGTCGAACATGTGTGGTATGTCCGCTTTGATGTCCTCCAAGAAGTCTAGGACAAAAAGTGGTTGCCCTTTCGAGAGTTTTCTATCTACTCCATCTGCTGGACGTTTCACGGTTCTAAGAACTCGAAGAGCATGTTCTTCAATAATACGAATTCTTGTAACTGGGTCATAGGACTCCTGGCGAGAGATACTATATCTGACCTCTTCAGAATAAATACGGTCTCTGATTATTGAGAGGTCTTTCTTCAGTTTTTCATCTGATACTGATTCCATCAACTCTAGAACGTATGCTGAGCCAACAATTCCTTCAACCTCGATTTTCAAATCTTGTATTGTGTTCAGAAGCTTGAGGTCGCTTGTAACTATCTTTGACTTCTTGTTACGCATGGCACCCAAAATTAGAGACATGTCGTTTGCTTGTGGCAATGAAGATTCAGGCCGATTCATGCTCTCCATGAGTGATTTGATATCCTTATTGAGAGTCTCATCGATCTGGATAATCTTCTCAGCCTCTCTACGTAGATACCAACGCAGTTCCTGAAACACCTGTCTAGTAATCCATAGTTCCATTCCTGCATTGTCTGCGGCCTCTTTCACAATAGCAACATCTTTCGGTCGTTCTTGGAAGCCCGATATGAAGAAGTTCGCGTCTAGATACACACGCATGTACTCATGTCTCCGAATGTCTTGATAATCTGGCCAAGTCTTGAAACGTAAACCCGGTACAGAGAGGACTGTCGCACATAGTCCCACATTAAGGTCTTTCTCTCTCTACGTTGGCCGTAGAAACTGAACAGGCGATGCCGGTTAAAGGTTGCGATTGAGGGCACAAAGCGAGAAGGTTTCAAAACGAAAACATATCGCCTATTTGTATTTCAATCAGACACGCGCACAGACTTTTTATATAAACATGTGATAACCTAATATATCCTATCACCTATGGTTCGGTCGAGAGTCACGCTGGAGTTTCGCTAACCACAAGGGTTAACTGCGAAGGTTCCCAACTCTTAACCAATCTAAGGGCGTAGCATATTAATGTGCAAGCCGATAAAGCTCTTTGGCGTGCGGAGATTATCTTGCGATCTACCCCAAAATGGGTTCTTCGGAACGCGATTGCACAAAACAATTAGGTGGTGGCGCGGCAATGCAACGCGTTGCTTGCACTGTGCTACGCCCACCTTTTCATTTTTCTTCTCCTCCCTGTGAAACAACGAAGACGAAGAGCTTTTCAGTAAGTTAGTCATTGGAATCTGATGCGGGAGGAGATCCTATGGCAGATACTGGGGTGCGTCACTATGATTCTGGAAATGGGGTCAAGATTCAGAACAATTATGTTCGATACCTGATCCAAGGTATCCCCTTTGCTTTAGTTACAATCAGTTTACTATGGCTGCTTGACAATGTGCTTCTGAGTATATTCTTCATGGATTTCGCAAGTCTTTTTTCAATCATGTTTGTGCTTGCTATCATGCTCATTGTAGTGCTAGGGGCTCTGAATAGCTTCATTGCAACAGCTCTATGGGACATAAAACCAAAACAGACCTGCACGAGTTTTGGCGGTCAGGGTCTCTTGTTAGTATTCATGTCTTACTTTGTTAATCCTGTCTTTCTAATATTGATTCTCTCGTATTCAATGACAATTCTTTCTGATGCTGTGGTATATGGAGCAGTATTCCTTGTTCTCGCATTTATTGGTGGATATCTTGGAAAGCACATTGCTGCAGAGTTTGAGGGTGAATCTGAAAAGAAGTCTGAGCTGGCGTCTGTCCATGACCGACACGTTACCTGCCCCCATTGCGGTGTATCTGTTGTTGTTGGTCCAACTAGTGTTGATGAGCAGCGAGGTACAACTTGCTCTGCTTGTGGCAGGTGGTTCGGAGTGTTTGATAGAGGAGCAGTAATTGAATAACCAGATTTCTCGCTAATTTGTTTCGTAAAAACAACTTCCCATTTCTTATTAGGGGGTTTGACATCCAACAACTAGGGGGTTTCGATATGGATGTAACACCCGATAGAACTGGACGTCTTAACTATAAAGTTCAACAGAAGATACTGGCCGCAAGGCCCGTCTATGAGATTTTTGATGAAACAACTGGCCAGCAAATTGCTGTGGCACGTCAGACATGGCTCAGTTTTCTTCGATCCACAATGCATGTGGAAGATATGCAAGGAAATAGAATACTGACTGCTAAAGGAGGATTCTTCGACAAGACCTTCTGGCTTGAAGACCAGGATGGCAATAAGCTTGTGAAGCTAACACGACCATGGATTGCCCTAAGAAAGAATTTCAAGATGTACTACAGGGATGAGGAAGTTAAAGCTCAAGGTGGTTATTTAGCTTGGGGATTCGAAGCTCTGAGTAGTGGTGGGGTCTTTGCTTTCAGATTTGACAAGAAGATTCTCGCTGTCCGCGACCAATTCAGGGTTCAAGTTGGAGACTACATGGACTGGAAGCATGCGATTGCATCATCTCTTGTTGTAGACCGCATCTTCTTCAAAGGAAGTAGCTGCGGATGTAGACTACTCTTGTGCTTTGTAATCATCGCAATCTTATTCGGGTTTATCATATTGTCCGCATTCATGCCTTGATTCAAGGTAAATTCGATTGCCTTTGGGGGTTCCTCCAGAACCCCCTACTCTTTTCTAGTGTAATCTAGATGAGTTTCAACATAGTGCGCGAATGAGCGAGCTAATTAAGGAAAACTCTACGAAGTCCTTGATTGCAATGACCCGGCTTCGAACCTTTGCTCTGCTTGGACTAGTTTTATCAGGAATTCTACTTCTATCCACAGTTCACCATGTCACCGCTACTGATTCGGGTTTCATGTTGAGTCAGACTGACGAAATTCGACCAAATATATATGCGTGGGGGATTGCTGGGGACCCAGAACTGGGAGATGGGTTCGATGTCTGGGCAAATGTGACAGATGATGAGTCAGGAGTGAGAAATGTCACCATTCAGGT
>JAGXOC010000329.1 GCA_019894665.1 Candidatus Thorarchaeota archaeon | reverse complement strand
TGCTCCGGCCGGGATTCGAACCCGGGTCGGCGACTCGAGAGGCCGCCATACTTAACCGGACTATACTACCGGAGCCCGAGACAATACGTCTTTTTTCATTTACGTTTCCTGTATATAGCCACTTCGTCTTTGTCGCTGTAGCGCACATATTCAAATCCTGCTTCTATAAGTTTCTTTTCTTCTTCCAGATTCTGTGCAGCTGCTACATGCCATTCGTCACTTTCAAAATCTATGAGATGCGTATAGATTTCGGTGTTCTCAAGTTTCTTGTGTCCCAGTATTCTTTTGACATGGAGAATGTTCTCAATTATGGATCTTAACGAGCAACATCACAAGTTAAAGGATTATCTGAAAGTCCAGAAAGACGATATTGAAGACACTTTTAAGTCCGTTGGGTATTCTGAGGGAATTGACCATTTTTCCAAAGCATCAGAAAATATGATTAAGGCATTATATGATCCAGAAGTAAATCCCTTGAAAGTTGAAGAAGAAGCAAGAATAATCATTAATAATTTGGTTTTTGGTCTCGCTGGTATGGTCTTTGGTTTGACGGGCCCACTTTTGGATCCGGTTACAGGGAAAAAT
>JAGXOC010000328.1 GCA_019894665.1 Candidatus Thorarchaeota archaeon | reverse complement strand
AGCATAGGTTGCTTTCATATATTCGATAAATGACATTTCATCTCTATCAGCAAATACACCAAGGTCAACACCATCGCGTGAGGGAATCTTCTGCTCTATCGGGTCTCCTCTCTTGCGGACTGGGAATTTCTTGAACCATTGAATCATATCAACTGGCCCACCTGTCTTGGTTCTTCGACCATAAGCAGTTGGACACTGGGATACCATCTCAACAAAGGAGAATCCTTTCTTCTCAAGAGCTGTCTTCATTGCTCGTGACGCTTGAATGGGATGTGCAGTTGTCCAGCGAGCAGAATAGTTAGCACCTGCCGCTGCGACTAAGTGTGCAAGATCAAATGGACGCTCTGGATTACCATAAGGGGATGTACTGGTACGGTCTCCCAAAAAGGTTGTAGGACCTACTTGACCACCAGTCATTCCATAGATGTAGTTGTTAGAACAAATCACAGTCATGTCGATGTTTCGACGCGCTGCATGAATGAGGTGATTACCACCGATTGCTGCAAGGTCACCTTCTCCACTAATCACAACCACTTTCAGTTCAGGATTGGATAGTTTCAGACCAGTTGCAAAAGCAATAGCTCTTC
>JAGXOC010000327.1 GCA_019894665.1 Candidatus Thorarchaeota archaeon | reverse complement strand
TCTCTCTTCCGAGGTGTCTTGGTCGAGGTAGACGTACTGGTTCTCTATCCCACGACCCTCGTTGATCTCCGTCTGGATCGACCGGGAAACGATGTCCCTCGGGCCAAGCTCCATCACCTTCGGGGCGTACTTCGACATGAACCTGTCCCCGTCGGAGTTGATGAGGTATCCACCCTCGCCCCTCGCACCTTCGGTCATGAGTATGTTCGTCCCGAAGAGCGATGTGGGATGGAACTGGATGAACTCCATGTCCTTCAAGGGGACGCCCCTTCTGTACGCCGCCGCCTGAGCGGAGCCCGTGCTTATCAGGGCATTGGTTGAACGCGCGAATATCTGTCCGGCACCTCCGGAGGCGAATATGACCGCCTCGGCCATGAACGGCTCGAGGTCGCCTGTCTGCATGTTGAGACAGATCACACCCCTGCACTGGCCGTCCTCTATCACGACATCGACCAACACCCTGTCGTCGTACAACGGTATGTCGAGTTTCACAGAACGCTCCCAGAGCGTGTGCAGCATGTACTGACCGGTCTTGTCGGCCGCGAAACAGGTACGCGGGTATCCCGCCCCTCCGAACGGCCTCTGGGC
>JAGXOC010000326.1 GCA_019894665.1 Candidatus Thorarchaeota archaeon | reverse complement strand
AAATGAGAGAGAAGTTGAAAATTGACGTTTACAGCCTGTTGTCGAGGTCGATAAACATGCCTTGTTACGGCTTGTAACGCTATGTTTTAGCGACGTAGAGTTTACATCAATACATCTATCCTTCATCACGAAATTCATCGCCGTCTTGTTTTTGAGTTACATCTTTCTCAGAAACGCCTTCTCAGGTTCCTGCGAGGGAACTTCATTCTTCAAGTGGATGTAACTGAGGTAATCAATTAGTGGGAGTATGACACTTATAATACCTAGTGATCTTTACTTGTTATAACGCCACCCAAGTTCACTTTTAGCCTCTGTCCTCCCTTATCATAGGCACCTCAAAAATACGCGGGTGAAATATAAAACCGAAAAGGTTTTCATTCTTTCAAGGGAGAAACACATTCCTGTAATTCATTTCGGGATGTATAATAAATCTAAGTGGAGATATTGAATTATGAGATTTGGTTATCAACCAGTTGGGCAGATTGAGGAAGAGGATCCGGGGGTGGAGCGGAAAACGAGAGTAGCGTAATTGAGGCGCAAACTGTGTCATGGATTAACGAACACAAGAATGGTTGGCGAGTGGCCCTACTG
>JAGXOC010000325.1 GCA_019894665.1 Candidatus Thorarchaeota archaeon | reverse complement strand
ATCGTTACCTTATCTCTTAGCCGCGAATCCGATCAATACATACAAACCCGTGAAACTCTCCACTGCTGAAGCAGTAGCAGCAGCATTGTATATCCTTGGAATGACCGAAGAGGCTGATGATGTGATGTCTGCATTCAAATGGGGCCACTCGTTCATCACCCTAAATCGCGAATGGCTTGATGCGTATGCGGAATGCAGTACAAGCGGCGAGGTCGTTCAAGTCCAACAGGAAATCATGAATGAGCACACTCGGGACTAATGAAAGGGTGGGGTTGGCTCTGGTCCAGAGAGTAACACCAATTTTGTTCTACTCAAATCCGTTAGACTCTATTTCATTTATTCTAAAATTACGATTTTCCTGCGTCGGGCTATTATGTTTTTGACTTCAATTAGCAGAAAAACAATAATCACTGTTGAGAGTCCTAATACCATTATCAGGGGTAGAGGACCATACCTCTCGAGATTGACAATGAACGTTTCTACTGAGAGAAGAACTGAGGGGATTGATATCAATCCCGTGAAAACACCTACTTTCTCTCCACGGTCCAAGGGTTCCAATTCAGATTTCGAGTGGGGTCTGCGTCCTGAGGAGTATA
>JAGXOC010000324.1 GCA_019894665.1 Candidatus Thorarchaeota archaeon | reverse complement strand
AAGGACGGTGTCTGCGACACTTTTACTTGCAGTTCTGTTGAAGAGCTGAAGGAAATGGGTTTAGATCAATACCTAGTCGATATTCCACTTTCATCTTCTTCAACACCACAAGACGTGCTGATTGTGGCCATCAAAAAGGAGGCTGCAGCAAACAGCTTCTACAAGGCACTCTCTGAACTCACTACTAATGTTGCACACAGGTCAGTCTTTGAAACTTTAGCCAGGGAAGAAAATAATCACAAGACTAGACTTCAGAACCTGTATGATGATGTCTTCGCACCAGACATGTGAGCAGGCCTAACTAATGGTCTTCCACTTTCTCTTCTGGTTTCATATCTTATGCAATTTCTGTGCGGCTATGAATGTGAGACCACGTTTGGTCAATTCTTTTGCAGTTCGGTTCAATGCATGATGTTTGTCAAGGTAGTTCTGGGTCAATAGGGGCATATGGTCTTGCTCTTCAATCTCATTTTTTTGTCGGAAATAGTCAAGAATATCACTGGGATGTTCACGTCCCGCATCAATCTCAGGAACGCCACCTTCGTGCTTTGCACTGATGTTCTTGACATGATCCGCAAGATCAAGAAGTTCTGGGA
>JAGXOC010000323.1:310-600 GCA_019894665.1 Candidatus Thorarchaeota archaeon | reverse complement strand
TAATTATTATTCGATTAGAATATCTAGCGGTTAAATCTAATCTGTGTTCAACTAGAACAACAGTTATTCCCAATTTTGTATTAAGCTCATGTATAACTTTGAATATTTTTTCGGCGCTTAGAGGATCTAGGAAAGATGTAGGTTCATCTAGAACTATTAATTCAGGGCGCATTGCTAAAACTGAAGCGATTGCAACACGTTGTTGTTGTCCACCTGAGACTTCGTGGGGTGACCGTTCTCGCAAATCGTAAATACCTACTTGTTTTAATGCCCAATCAACTCTTTTTCGA
>JAGXOC010000323.1:0-300 GCA_019894665.1 Candidatus Thorarchaeota archaeon | reverse complement strand
CCTTTATCCATAATTATTATTCGACTAGCATATTTTGCAGTTAAATCTAATCTGTGTTCAACTAGAACAACAGTTATTCCCAATTTTGTATTAAGCTTATGTATAACTTTGAATATTTTTTCGGCGCTTAGAGGATCTAGGAAAGATGTAGGCTCATCTAGAACTATTAATTCAGGGCGCATTGCTAAAACTGAAGCGATTGCGACACGTTGTTGTTGTCCACCTGAGACTTCGTGGGGTGACCGTTCTCGCAAATCGTAAATACCTACTTGTTTTAATGCCCAATCAACTCTTTTTCGA
>JAGXOC010000322.1 GCA_019894665.1 Candidatus Thorarchaeota archaeon | reverse complement strand
ACGAACTCTTGGTCCTCCACGACAGGGGCCGGAAGAGATAGCATTCCTCAACAAATGGGGAAAACCATTTGCAAAGGGGGTTAAGAAATGACTGACCTAGAAATTTTAAGGACTTCATTTGTGGCATTCATAGATGGTCTCTGGTGGGGACTTCGAGAGAACACAGGCCCACTCTCCATGTATGAGGGATACAGTGGTGGATTCAAACAGATGGGACAAGAGATAGCAGAGAAAGTTGGAGGAAAAGGACCAGAAGCCGCAGCAAAAATCGCAGGTCAACTCTTTGAAGCCATTGGAATAGAGGTGTCAGTTCAGGTAAAGACTATCATGGTAAAGAAATGCCCAATTTTGGATAGAATCGTTGAACGTGGTCTTGAGTTTGCCTTTCATGTAGAAGAGATATGCTGGATGCCAATGCTAGAGGGTATTGGTGAAAAAGTTGGTGCAAAACCAGAGATGATTACAGCACTAAGACTACTCCATATCGAAAGGGCTAAAGTTGAATACAAGAAAGGTAAAGCAAAGACAGCTCTTGACAGTGGTAGTATAACCGAACAAGACTACAATAAGGAAATAACTAAGCTTGATCAGTCACTGAAGAC
>JAGXOC010000321.1 GCA_019894665.1 Candidatus Thorarchaeota archaeon | reverse complement strand
TTTCGCGCTAACGTCAGCGATAGTTTTGGTGGGGGCCCCACCCTTGGGATTGGTCACGGTTCGCCCTCCTCAAGCCTCTCGTATTGTTTGTTTTTGATGAAAATGTCGAGCATCTTCTCAGCGACTCGTAGTAATGCCCAGAGAGTGAGGGCCAAAAACAGGAGCATGTAAATATAGTCAAAGAGAAGGCCCATTACTTCAGCCACTACGAATGATGCACCAATCACCACAAAACACAGAATGAAACCAAGGTCCTCTTTATCCATCACTTCTCGCCCTCCTTGATCACTTTGGAGATCTCAGTGTTGACCTTCTTCCAGTCCTCAGCCACCTCCAACACTCCGGTCTTGGCCATCTCCTGAAGCTTGGTCCACCACTTGCATGGCTTTCCTGTCTTCCTGTTCATTCGACACATTGACCCACCGATTGGTTGAACACAACCTGGGTCATTGCAATGGAAGTCTCTTGGAACCTTGAGCTTGGGTCTGTTGCTCTTCGGGTGAAGAAATTCGTGATCTTGTTCACGTTCTTTCTCGCGGAGCTGTCGAGTGAGCCAATTTCCCCCACTCATCTAGCTCTCGCCTCCTCTCGTAATTTGAAGAC
>JAGXOC010000320.1 GCA_019894665.1 Candidatus Thorarchaeota archaeon | reverse complement strand
ATAATTCTCTGTGCACAAGAAGCATATAAACAAACTGTCACCCGCGCGAGTGGTGTCAAAGACAAATACCACCCGCTAGAGTGGTGGCAAATCTTCTTCCTTCACAACGCACAAGGCAGTAACAATGAGAGAGATCACTGACCCAAGAAAAGGGATCGTTGTCGGTAAATGCCACAGGTTCAATACAATCATACACGATATGAACAACGTCAGAAAGAGCAACCTTCGCCCCCAGCGAATAGCCGCTAACGGTCCATCAAGGGAACCACACAAGCAAGGATACCCCCTAGAAGGATGATGATCACGTGCCACCAGTACGCCGGAGTGGCTTCTATGAGCGCGAAATACTGAGCGGCAAACAGACATTGAACCATAAAGGCGATTATTCCGAGACCCTTATCCCTAGTAGCTAAGACGTACCCAAGGACAACAATAGCAAGAGGGCCAATATACCCAATGATTCCGGTACTCAGGAACAATTCAAAAAGGAGATCGTAAGTGCTTTGCATTATGGTCTCACCTATCCCATAATGGAAAAACACACGTAAAAAGACCCCCTAATAGAAGGATGAAGATATGCCACCAATACTCGGGGGTTGCAATC
>JAGXOC010000031.1 GCA_019894665.1 Candidatus Thorarchaeota archaeon | reverse complement strand
AGGCTAAGTGGCTGACATATGATGTCTTACCAATGACAGGAATCCTCTTCTCGAACTCATAGATGGCCATAGAAGCACCATTGTAACTGTCACATGAACCAGTTATTAGGTTGAAGGTTGTTGAAAATGGAAACGAAACGTTAAAGTTCCGGCTATCCTAGCGTTCTCGCAATAGTCCTCATCTAGAAGAGCGTGTTGAACAGTGAATCAAGACAAAGATGCACCCAACTTTCCCATTCTGAGAGGAGAATCAGTAAGTGAAGCTGGTGAGTTCTCTGGTAAGGTCGTGATTATTTGTGAGCCAAAAGATCTTGAAAGAGATTGGGTGGCCGATTCAATTCCTGTTCTTCATTGTGACTTGGAGTCTTATTTTAACGAAAATACAGCCGCAATGGATCGTCTTTTCGAAGAGGTCACTGCTGTTATAGCAGAATTTGGTGAATCAATCAGCCAATTCGCAACATTTGCTACCCAACATGGAACAATCGCAATAGTCAAAGTGAATGATGCGACACATGTTCTTGAGGAGGATATGCACATCCGAATAGAAGCTGTGGAAAATCAGGGTGATGTATTCTTCATTGATTAAATTCTATTAAGGACCACTCAACTATCGCTTTAAACATCAAGGCTTTAAACCACTTCAGAGGGCATAAGGACGAGGAACAGAGATAATGAGCAAACTAGAGGAGGTCTCTTCGAAGCGACTTGTCTTGGTTGATAGTTTCGCTGCAAGAAGGAATCACATCCTCATTTTCGTATTTAGTTTACTCGTAGGTGTCGTCTACACTGCCTATCTTTGGTTTGTCTGTTCAACAATTCCCGGAGTCACATCCGCCCTCCTACTTTTCGGATCCCAGATTGCAATGGGGTTACCAGCTGCTAGAGCATACTATGACCTTGGAGTATCCAACAGAGATAATCTCCATTTTATTGATCCTGCGAAATTCAATGGCAATGGTGAACATCACGAGGTTGAAATTCACCTTGGCGAAATCCCTCTGATATTCGAAAAGATAGACCTTCAGATTCGCAAGTATGACAAAGGAAGTTTAGATGATTTGAGTGACCTTGTTTGGTTCGGAATTTTTGTCTGGGCTGCTTTCTCATCAGCATCCTTTTTCCTTGGAATTAGTGGTTATCCACTCTGTCTTGTAGGAACATTGGTACTCCTCGTTGCTTGTTTTGGAAGTTACCTGAGTGGTTACTGGACCATACGGAATTACGGGTTTGAAGATGATTTGAGCCATCTCCAGTATTATGTTGAGAAACGTCTCAAGGATATCGATGTACATCTCCCTGAAAGGGGTGTTCGAATCTATGTTCAAGTTTTAGAGCGATGGCGAACGATGATTTTAGTAAATTTCAGTGTGCAAATAAAACTTGGAGAAGATTCCACCGTAGAGTATCACATGGGTTTTCCCTCGAGTGAACCAGAGCACATCGTTGTTAAAGCTGCGTCTGAAATTTTGATGAAGGCATCTGAAGGCTTGATGAATTCCCCTGTCATTGTCGAAAATGGCTGGCACACGAATCAAACTAAAACTCCTGCAGGTTCTTTTGTCCAGGTCATCAATGAATCATCAGATTTCTCGGTAAATAAGAGGTCATCATTTGTCACCAGTCCATCAGTAATCGACGACACCTCCGGGGTCACTGCAGAAGTTTTTTCGAAAGTACTTTCTCTTGCAGCTCATGGTCGTTTATCTTAGACCGAGACGATATCCATAAGTGGCTCCACCATACAACCAGTTTAGAATCGTAATTGCTAAGACATTAATGGAAATATCTCCGGAGAGGACTATCTAGGTGAAGGTCAAGCTCAAGATCGAAACACAATGGCTTGAACTAGAACGCAAAAGTATGTCCAAGATGAAACGTGATTATGAGGAATGGGAGCGTGAAACTCTCAAGAAGGCCAAGGATGCAAAGGACCTCAGAAGTTTGCGAGAGGTTTTCTATGGATTAGGTGATCGATGGGAATTCGACCAGGCAACAGGCGCCTGGTTGTCCGGTGGGGATCCTCTTGACACAGTTGGCCTAATCTTGAAGATGCCCGGCTTAGAACCGAACAAGGAACGCTTTGTTCTCTATGCCGTTATGGCTTATTCAAAGGGGTTCACTCAGAAGTTTGATCATTTGGGGGATAAAGAACGGATCATCGTTGAACGTGACACAAAGACCGGAAAACTCTCGGTATGGTCTACTACAGGACATGGGGCAATGGATCTTTTCCCCACTGACTTGACCTCTTTCAAAACGATTGAGAATGCGCTCAAGTCTTCCTATCTTGTTGCTCAACCGGGTGATCATGCTCTGAGGTTTGAGACCCAACACTCCACAGGTCTCATAGACTTCTTTTCAAAAAGACTTTGGGAGATTGCTGGAGGAAATAAGGAGTTCAGTGTGAAAGATATTGATGTCCTAACAGCTAAGGATATCGAAGAATCATTAGACTTCAAATTCAATAGATATGCCGCATCTGTCATTTCACTTGATGAGATATGGCGAAAGCTCAGTGGCGATACAGTGGGGAAGGCAAAAGAAAAGGTTCTTGACAAGATACCTGACCACATTGAGGCAAAAAACAAGGAAACACTCCGAAAGATTGAGGGTCTCCTGCATCTGCTTTGGTTCAGACCTCCCGCTAAACAGATACCTGCAATCGAGAGTTTGCATGATGAGCTTTTCTCTGAACCTACGCCCACTGAGATTCAAAAGACACTCGTTCCATATTTGGGAGAACTCGCTTATTCTCTGACTGACATAACTGAAAAGGCAAAATATCTGAAGTGGAAAAGTGTCCTAGATCAGAAAGACTTCCGAGAGAGTGATGTCTTCAAGGGTCTCGACCTCTCACCTATGGCAAAGGAGGCATTCATTGTTGCACTTGAGGATATTCTTCAGGAACACACCCTTGCATACATCGGGTATCCCGAGAGAGCCACGATGAAGAATAAAGTGTTGCGTGTCCTTCTGGGCAGTATTATACTCCCGATTCGCATTGCATCATCATTCAAGGCTTGGGTCACACGAATAGTGAAGAGAATCTTACCCTGGCCATCTGACAAGGAAGAAGAAGAAGGGATTGACTCTCATGACGAGGAAGTAGAGGTTCCTAAGGCTGAAGAGTGAGTCATTCAAACAAATCAAGTAATTCTGAGACCTCACTAACGATATGAGTTCCCTCAGGGGCTTTCTGTGCTTCTTCAGGATCTGCCCAAGTTGTTAGAATGGGAATCATCTCTGCTCGGTTGGCAGCAACAATGTCTGCGTCAACTGAGTTCCCTACAAAGGCACAGCGTAACGGATTGACACCAATCTCCTCTGCGGCAAGAATCAATGTGTATGGATGAGGCTTTGAATATCCCGGAACGGACGACCATTGTATGGTGGCCAAGATGTCGAGAACACCCCATTTTCTTAGAAGATCGGTGGGGTCATCAGACCGCCGTGTGCAGATTCCTAGTTGATAGTTTCTGTTGTGCAGCTCTACTAAGGTAGTTTTTGCATCAGGTCTAAGGGATTCCCAAGTCTTTAGGTGTTCTTTCCAGCACTCCTCTACAGACACTAATACTTCATCAGAGAGACCTTCAAACCCAAGCGCTTCAAACATCACTCTGTTTGCGCTGGTCCAATGCTCCACTTCGCTCCCGAAATGAATGTCGACATCGTTTTCGATTTGATATGGATTGAACCACTCTATGACCCTTTCAAGTGCCACATTCAGTTCCTCATCTGTGAAGTTGGTCAAATCAATTCCTGCAGTCTTTGCAACCTTTCTCGTCAGAGTCATAATGTCCTCATTGACTTCTGTTATCGTTTCATGCATGTCAAACAGAATTGCCTTCGCACCACTGAGTCTGGAACTATACTCTCCCATGAGCGTTCAAGTAAGTGAGCTTCTAAAAAAGAGTGTGATGGGAGGACGAGCCTCCCAATCATTCTTTCGTGAATTTATTCTCCACAACTGACATTACGACATACTCAATAGGGAATTGAGCAAGTCCGAGGTTTAAGGGAGCATCACGTCATGACACGAGTAGCCATTATTGGTAACGGAGTAGCTGCCACAACTGCAGTTCGTGAGATTCGAAGCAAGGACCAAACCCTTGAGATTGATGTCTTCAGTGATGAGAGACATCCATACTACCCCCGCCCCAATCTTATCGATCTTGTAGCAAACCGCCGTACTGTGAAGGAAACGATACAACACGATCTTGATTGGTACGAGAAGAATGATGTCGATTTATTCCTATCGACTCCAGTCTTTCAGATTGACACTGAGGAGATGGCTGTGATGTCCACATCTGAGGATTACAAACAGTATGACTCAATATTAATCGCTGTTGGATGCCGGCCCTTCATCCCGCCATTCGAGGGCTTAGACAAGAATAACATTCATGTCATTCGAACTCTCGATGATGCACTTGATATCCGTGATGCAGTAAAGGGCGCCGGTCAGGAAATTATCATAGGCGGAGGCATTCTTGGAATCGAACTTGCAGCTGCCATGAAGGAAGTCGGTGGAGACCCTATTGTGGTTGATTATGACAACCATCTTCTCCCCCTACAACTTGATACACTCGGGAGTAGTGTTCTGGCAAAACTATTAGGGAAGAAGGGAATTCAAGTTCGCTTCGGGTATGACTGCAGGGGGATCTTGGGTGACAGAGATGCTGAAGGTATTGTTTCAAAACAGGGTGAAGAGATTGCTGGAGACCTTGTAGTCATCGCCACTGGAGTAAGATCGAACACAATAATCGCCAAGAATTCAGGAATTGAAATCCATCACGGAATTCTCGCTGACGAACACATGCAGACCTCTGCAAAGGGTGTCTTTGCTGCTGGGGATTGCATGGAATGGAAGAACAACGAATGGTATGGAATAATTCCATGGGCGACTGCCACAGGCCGAATTGCTGCACAGAACATGATGGAATTTGGAAGTGCGAAATTTGAGGGTATCACTCCCTCCAACCAGCTGCAGGTAGCAGGAATTGACTTAACAAGCATTGGGATTGCACTACCAGAGTCTCCTGAGTACGAGACCATTGTGTCTGTTGACCATGATGAAGGAAAATACTACAAGGCTGTTTTGAAGGATGACGTTCTAGTCGGTGGCATCGCATTGGGAAGTCGTAAGGTGGCTCTCAAGCTCCGAAGTCTGATTATGAAAGGCGAGAACATCGCTGATATCAAGCAGTCGTTATTCGAAGATGTCTGACATCTCGTCAAGCTCAACTAGAAATGCATTCTAATCCATTTTGGGGTACTTGGAGAACCGAGTTTATGTATTCCTATTCATTCATAATCAATTATGCATATTCTGTCCTCTCTCACTCCATATAAGCCCGTAGAAAATGAGTGCCAAAATCTGACGGTTATGCGTTACAGAGCGTCACTTTTTCTCAGTGAATCAAGCACGAAGGAAGCTTCGGTTCTGTTCTTCGTTGTTACTGCGTTAGTATTTGGTAATAAACAATGTACAAACACACCAACAACCGATTCAATGAAACAAACAAGGTAACTGAGTCCCCCTTTGATTACATAGCTCTGAAATGTAATCCCGACCACTATCCCCCAGAACCTTGGTAATGCATCTCTGATAATACAGAACAAAGTCCAACGCGGTTTGAAATGATAAATCGCGTTGGATCTAACTCAGCTTCAATTGTTTATTCTCGTTTTTCATTTTCACATACTTTAATTCTACAATTCCAAGCGGTTAATACAAATAGACCAATTACAGGTATTGCTGCCGATATCCATGGTCGAGGAAACATCTGATATTCATGTGATAGTCTATACATCATATGGTGAAACTCATAGAGGGAAGATGAGGTATTGGAAAGAAGGTCCAGAAGTAGTGCTCGATAATGGAACACATATTCGAGATGGTACAAATTTAAAATTCCAATTTCAAAAGGAGTTCCTTAAAGATCATCCCTCATTAGATCTTGGGGAAAGTCACTTAGTTGAATTTTCACCCATTCATGTTTCAGAAATGGGATATTCCCGAATTCCCATCGGGAAGGATACAATGTATCCCCCTAGCAGTAAAAACTGGTTCCCTCATGTAATCGAAGGTGACCCTGTTTCAATTTTCACAATTCAACCTCTGATGAATGATAAACGGTTCCTTCTTACAATATCTAACTTACATGGTGGAGGATTCGTTAATGCGTTTCTAATTCATAATTATGAACTAGCGTTGTTGTCAATGAAACGGGACTGGATGGTTTACAGAGACATATTCTACAACAAAATGGCAACTCCCGAAATTGAAGATTTGCTTGATTCGGAACCTCCCTCTTGGTCATTTATCAGCTCATTAGTTGAAGATGTCACAATACCCAATCTAACAATCAAAAAAACAATGAAGGACACACTAGAACAACTAGTACCATCCTCATTTCCCCCCCACATACGTAGTCAAGTGATGGCTTTCTTAGCTTGGTTGAATGTATCAACGATTCCAAATGAGGATCCTGTTGATTTCAAGACAAAGTACTCATCAGCTGAACTTTTCGGGATTTTGGTTAATGGACATCTAATGTGTCAACTGGATGAAGTTGAACCCCCACCTTATGTTAGAATTATGATGATGGCTGATAGGGGTCAACTGAAGCTAACCGAGAGACCCCCTCCAGAAACGGAACTTCAGAATCCATGGTATCAAGCGCGTTTGAAAATTGAAGAAATGGTTCCTGACATGATGAAGCGTGTTATTGATCATGCCCAAACACTGAACGCTCAGGGAATCATAACAACAAAATTACCAATAACTAGGTCTGAAGCAATTAATTCGAAATCAGCTTGGAGTAATCGATTTGCTTTAACGATTCTAGGGCTATTCATGAGGGGCCATGTCCAGCGAAAATCACTTGGTTTGAAAACTGCAATATACTTCGGTGCCGCGCATAAGTGGCCTCATAAACATCTCGAGATTTCTGCTAGGTTAGGTTTTCAATCCAACAAACCACCACAAGTGCAAATAATGGTCCTGCCTTCAAGTTCAATAGAAAGAGTAACCCGGATTCTCCCAACAGTCCATATCATTGATTGGGAGATGGGGTCACTAAATCTATCTCTCTATAATAGTAGCAGACGAAGATGGTCTATCAATTCCTCAACTATTTTCAAATCACTTGAGAGAAGCCGAAGCTTGAGGCAGCTAACAAGAGAGTTTGGAGGATGGCGGAATAGGACTCCAATCGTCATGGATCAAGAACGAGCTAAGATTCTGGATTTAATTTCGTGGGGTCTATATCTTGCTTCTTTGGAAAAAGAACAATATTCAGATTATTTCCATATCGATAACAGGACGATTGAAGATACGTTAAAGCAATTGAAGAATGAAGGTGTTTTTTCGTTGCAATATTCACTCGTACTTCACAAACTCACATCTATTTGCATTTTGGCAGAAGGCCCTTCATCTCCAATTTACTCACTTGCAAGATCTTTTCTGAAGCATGCACCAAGTGCTGATGTTCGAATCAATGAAGATGGCACGACTTGTCTTATCATTGCTCGAGTTCCTGAGGATAAAGCATACGATCTATTAACGAGACTACCATTGAAAGCTTCTGAAAGCGGTATTACTCTTCGAGCTTTGCCAATATCAGCTTATATCGGATATCGGAACAATTTGTATCAGCGTTTGTTGAAAAATGATGGCACATGGGATGATGATATTTCAGGACTACTTAGTCAAATTAGACTTCAGTCCAAGAATGAAGACTAATCATCATTCAGTCCACTCACCAGGCAGTGAGCCTATTACTCCGCGCATCTTCTTCCTTAGAACAACTCCCACAATCATCAGAATTCCAAACCCACCAAGAAGTGGAGTGGTCCCAGCATCGAGTTGCAGTTGCAAGGTTTCGTTGACAACAGTCACTGCCATTGGATAATCCTGACTATAGACTACGGGAAGTCCACTGATTGTGGTGTTGAGAACATGAGTTCCCTCCATCCTTGCGTTAAAGCCTATAGTTACAATCGAGTACACCCCAATTTCAAAGGTCCACTGCCCGGTCCGTTCTCCATCAGGATCAGAGAGCCAAGCATCAAGTGTCCCATTCCAGTCGGGTGTTGCGCCAAGGACTGTGACTGACAAGTTTACAGTACAGTAATGACCTATGTACAAATCAGAAGTAGGCTCGATGTTCAATACAACGACAGGAGTAATTATCAGACCCACTTCCGCAGTACTTGGAGCCTGAGTTACTGAGCCCATGAAAGATATCGTGATCGCGTGAGTTCCGGATAGGAGTCCCACAAGATTGAATGACGCAACTCCGTGACCATCGGTTGTCAGGGTCTCTTCCCTCTCTACAACTCCATCTTGAGATATTGTGAGGACTAACGTGGCTCCTGAGATCTTTCCAAGTGCCCCATTCAGAGTTGCTGATATGGGTATGACTTCCCCAAAATCCATGAGTTCAGGCAATTCGACAACAAGTGAACTAGGATATCGAACTTGTACAACTATTTCGAGTGTGGTGGAATTCAGGAAAGTGTCACCTTCGAACAAGAACACAATCCGATATTCTCCTGTAAGATTAGGGTTCCAAGAGACCTCACTTCCGTCCATTGTGGAGGTTATGGATGTCCGGTCAGTCAAGGGACTGCCATAGATCTCCCTACCTGAAGGGTTGAATATGCTCACCCACACTCTTGCGTCTTCAATGGTTTCGTTAAGTGAGTCCTGGAGGATGAATAGGATAGTGTGTGGTTCAGAGATGAATCCAGTGAGGTTTTCATCTGTTAACTCGATATGCGTCTGACTAACGACAGAGAAGACTAGTAGTGAAGAGCATCCAACTCGAGTTTCAGACCAATCCACGGTGACATTGAGTGTATAGAGACCCACTGGTAGCCCCATTGAATTGAAGGAAACAGACATCTTACTCCATGAGAGGTTATCTGTGAGGTTGACTGAACCCATAAGGCCGACTAGCTCCATGTGAATTCCAAGTTCTGAAAGTGGAATCGGAGCCAAGAGCTCATCAAGGACAGATATTGGAGTTGCTGACCAAGTTGCCCTATCAATCTCACCAGGCATATCTGTAGAGACCTCAGTCCTTCCTAGCACCCATAGCTGATGAGCTGCATTTGATGAGTGATAATGAGTTGTTCCTGCGAATGAAACTATGAGTGTATAGTTGCCCATCACATCCAGTGTGATGTTCAAGACCATTGGGTCTGTCCCGGTCTGAATGAGATTCCCGGCGAGTACCAATCCCAGGGTCTCGTGATGGGCTTCATAATGAACTGTGAAGCCTTCTAGTGGAGTTCCACCCGTATCTCTTAGTAGAATTGAGAGAGAAGCAGGAGTTGTCCCAGCTATGACCTCGCCTGTATCAAGTAGCGAGAGTTCTACTACTGTCCCATACCTTACATTGATGTCATCACTCGTGGCAATTGGAAGATACACTCCAAGACCACTGAATGAGATATCCAGAGTCCAGAGACCTTCGTCATCAAGTGTTGAGCTCCACTCGATATGACCGGTGGCGTTCGTAATGAGGTCGATCGGTCCAATGAAGTTGACACCAGGACCATCGACGGATAGAGTTAGATTTCTTCCAACCAGAGGTGTGCCTGCATGATCTGTCAATAGTACGACTACCACAAGGGTCTCTCCAACCTCCAGTTCGTGTTTTGAGACCGTTGTTAGCAGCTGTGTTCCTGAGTAGAGAGTATGATACGAGGTGTCTACGAAGTTATGGACTGAGGTTGAGCCAGAGGATGATACTAATAGAGTATACAGTCCGACCATTCCCGGAGTGAACTCAAAGATAGCAGATCCTTCAACAACAGTCACAGAAATTGACATGGTGAAGTATCCAAGCTGAACTTGCTCTCCATAAGGATCATAGAGAGCGACCGTCACAGTGATCCCATCAATTGGTGCTCCAAGTTCATCTTCAAGCCACAGTGTGATGTTGGTAGGAGTATCAACTGAGGGAGGATTTGGAAGTAGACTGGTGGAGATGACACATTCTGTCATGACAATCAATAGCTCTTGGATGTCCCCTCCGATCAGAA
The DNA here is from genome assembly GCA_019894665.1 of Candidatus Thorarchaeota archaeon. Classification (GTDB taxonomy): domain Archaea; phylum Asgardarchaeota; class Thorarchaeia; order Thorarchaeales; family Thorarchaeaceae; genus SMTZ1-45. The sequence goes on along the minus strand of JAGXOC010000031.1, from coordinate 12,416 downwards.
ATTGGTCTGGGGTTGGACCTGCATTCACTCTTAGTACTCCATGGCTTTCAACTGCATTGTAGACCACAGATGCCATGCCCGAGGAGTTCGTGATGACATCGGAGCTCCAGACTGGAACTAGGTCCATGGCCAGAACCTCGAAATGAATCATGATGCCCACCCGGAGACCGCTAGTCAGATTGTACACTAATGTGGTTGAATCGAAGAGGTCAACCTGGGATGGAGTTAGCCAGAGCTCTCCTGTGACATGTTCCATGACCGATGCGGTTGTTGTTGTTGAGTTTGTGAGAATGTAGACATCGCCTGAGTGCAAAATTGTGATAGTTGCCAAACCCCCCTCTGTTGGATCCCAGTAGACACTGACAAGCCCAGATGCTGATGTGACCTGAGTTTCAAAGACTATCGAACCACTCTGCTCTATTGTCACTGAGACAGTGCGACCTGATATGTAGTCACCAAGCGTATCGATAAATCCCACCTGAATCTCAAAGGTATCGCCAACGAGACAGCTTGGATCATGAATGACTTCGATGACTGGTGTGACAAATACTCGTTGCGGAACTGAATCAGTTGCAGACCCGTTGAGTCCGTAACCAGAGTATGTAGCATTGATGACAAAGTCCCCAACGTACAAGAATTGTTGAGCAAGAGTACACTTGCCAAAATCATCTGTTATCTGTGACATGGAGGCTAGGATAGTACCATTGCTCCATGTGATTACGATGTCCAACTGGGATCCTACCAGTGGTGAACTACTATAATCAAACAGCGAGATTACTACACCGACTATTGAGCCCTGCTCCACTGGTTGTCCTGGTGTAGTGATTGTCAGAGTCGTTGCAGCATATATGGTAGAAGACTCTTGTGTTGAGGTCTCTAGCAGCCAACCCTGGGTTACTAATGATGCATCAAACTGCAGTGTGCCCGGTGTGTCTAAGTCTAGACTGAGAACGATTGTACCATCTACCACTGTGGCATGGAATGCATCGTGAATGATTATACCATTCAGAGTAACAACACAGTGAACAGCAGCTCCCTGAATTGGATTCAAGCTGGTGTCTGCCACTGAAACCGTCAGATCCCTTGTAGTTGGAGCAACTGCATTAGAGGGAAGAGCTATTGAGACTGAAGGGGTCTCTAAGACGTACTCCGTGATTTCCTCACTGGCGCTTTGATACCATAACTGCTTCAACGATGTGACTGTAATGGTATTGGTCCCTCTCGTGTTTGGGGTCCAAGCTATTGTGATAGGAATGCTTGAGGTCACCACTGAGCTAGAAAAGAGAAGTTCATCTCCTGGACCTCGAACTTCAACGGTGATTGATAATCCAGAAATTGGTCCAGCCAAATGATCCAAGGCACTCACCTCGATCCAGTTCGCAACACCGACCTCTGAGTCTGGACTTGTAGTGATGCTGAAAGTGATTGGTATCAATACTTCAAAGTCTATCTGATCTCCTGTAGCTCCTCTGGATAAAGTCCCATCATAGGATGCTTCAAGCCGATATGCTCCTGCTGAGTTGGCTATCCACGTATGAGAAATCTCGCCTGACGAGTTTGTGGGTAGTGTCTGCTCAAGGATGATGGTTGAGGGTTGAAGGATTACCCTTAGAGTCACTGATTGTCCTTGCATAGGGTTCAACTGCGAATCTCTGAGTTGAGTCCAGAGAGTACATATTTCACCCACGCCAACCTCAGCGCCCACTCCACCGACCTGAAGGTTACTTGATGACCAAGATGTCATCGAGTCAGAGTCACTGGTACTAAGGAGAAGACCTGCACCTGCGTAATTGGTTTGAAGCAGATACACTCCGTTCTCAGAGAGAGTCAAAGTAACGGTTACATATCCTGTGGAATTGGTGATCATATCTGAATCAAATACTATGCTCATTGATGGGGCGGTAACAGTCACATGGACTATCTGCTCTGCAAGATCTTCACCACTTGTTGCTTCTAGCAGTATGTCAAAAGAAACCTGAGTGTATTGAAACTCTGTCCCAGTGCCATTCCAAGAGACCCTTGTGTGCTCTGAAACAGTTATCACTCCTGAGGACTGGTTTCCTTCAAGTGAGTGATTTCCAGGGAACACTACAGAGAATGAGTAGACATCCCGTGCCGTGGGCGTCCATGAGAAGGAGCTCCCACTAATTCTTGATACATCTACGTCAATGAAGACAATTGAATCCATGGAATCCTTGATTGTTAGAGTTGCCTCTTGGCTTGCAATCTGACTGGAGTTTACTGTGAAGTGAAGAGACCAATCAATCAGAACATCTTCTCCGACTGCTCCACTAAGGCTGGATGAAGAGGAGATGTATGTTGGATTTGGTTGCGCAATCACAACCTCATCCAGTAAGACTAGCTTCGTACCGAAGGGTCTCTCAATAGTCACGGTCAGAGGGTATGTCCCTGAATCAAAACCAGTGGTAGGAACTGAGAACCAGTAAGGTGAGGTTTCATCAGCGATCCATTCTTGAACTCCAAGTCTGATTGTGACTTGGGATAATCCTGCATCAACGTCTCCAGCAAGATACCAGGTAACAGTGCCATTGACTTTCTCACCCATCTTGACTGTTGGAGTTTCTGAGTCTAGAGACCCCTCTATACTCCCTTGCACAGTGGCAGAGAGCGAGTCGAAGGCTCTTGAAGCACCCCAATCAACTACACTGATAGCAATGTCTGCAGGACCTAGAATGTCTGTGCTTGAAGGCACTGGCACTATGAGGGTGTCAGAGTTTGTCACGTTTGTGAAGAGATTCCACTCTCCAAAGGAATAGACCAATACAGAGTGCCTCGATGTTGCAGATGTAATTGTGATTGAAACCGCTAGGTCAGCTCCCGGAGCCGCGATTGCGGTTGATGAAGCGATGACCATTGTTCCAGGTATGTCCGGTAGACTGCTTCTCAGTCCGAGGATTGACATCATCTTCAGGACCGACTCAGTGAAAATGGGTTGCCGCAAAGTCGAGGAGTTGTACCATCCAGCGGCAAATTGCGACCCCAAGACGCTGAGAACTTGAGAACGATCGACTGATTCTAGATCCGTGGAGAACGTTGAAGAGTTCAAGAGAGAAAGTGTTGCTACGTCGTAACTCAGCGCCAAGAGGTCGGCGTACTGAACACGAGATTCGATTGTTGCTGTGATTTCGGAAGCCATTGCTACGGAAACAATTCCCAACCTGAGTGCAGCTCTAGCGGAGAGATAATCAATTACCTCTTGACTTCCAATGAAGGGTTCAAGGGTCCAGCCTGTCGTGTCCCAAGACCCTGATGAATATTCAGAGAGTATTGCAGACTCGAGAGCAGCTCTGTATGGTATTGTGGCAAGCTCATCTAGTAGAAACAGGGTCTCTACTGCAGCCACTGAGTACTGCATATGTGCAGTACCCATCATTGTTCTGGGTCGATAGTGCCCTGTGACGTACTGAGATTGGGATAGGTATAATGTTGTTTCAGAAACCATCCTAGTTGATAGTTCGATACCTAAAGCCTCTGCTAATGAAGCACCAAAGTATTGGGTCCATACGCTCATAGTCCTGTATTGATTCACGCCGTACTCTGGAGCACTGATGGTGGTGATGTTGTCCCAGAGGGGATACATGTTCCATTTCTCAAAGTAGGCGAGATACTTTGCTGCGAGACCTAAGTTCACAGTGCCTGAAGCATGAGCCAGTCTACTAGCACTTAGTACCCAACTGCTCCACATCAATGAAGGAAGAATGTCCATGGTTTCGAATCCGACATGAGTTTTAACTGAGGAAACATATGCGAGGATACCACTTGCGAGACCTCCTCCTGTTTCAATCAAATCATTGAGACAACCTGCGACTCGACTGGTTTCCCGGGTCTTGGCGACAAGGTCGGAGGATTTTGGTTTCATGCCAAATCCGCCTGAGTCAAGTTGGTTGCTCATGTACCATGAGAGTCCCGCGGTCTTGTTACTTGTACTCAGTGTGCCCAGTATCTGCATCGAAGCTAAGGCTGCTGCTGTGCCTGTGACGGCCTCTTCATCAGGATTGTGTGAGTTCCGGAAAGAACCATCACCGTTAGAGGTCCGAGTAAGGATCCAACTTGTTAGTTTTGCAGGGTCCGGATGAGCTTTCCCAATGAACTGCAGAGACCTCAGGTACTTGATTGCGTTGTCATTAGTAGCTATGAGACTAGATGGGTCTGAACCTATTGAACCCCATAAATCTGGGTCTGAGGTCTTTCCACCATCGATTACCAGTGACCGCAACCAGCTCTCCAGATTTACCGTGTTGATAGAACCCAGATTCCCTGTTTGATATAGCGCCTCCGTGACATGGAATGTTGATGTTATGCTGTTCTCAAATCCTCCATCAACATCCTGACGTGAGCTGATGTATGAAACAACCTCGGGAACATTGAATGAATCACTCAGACCCATGGTTTCAATCAACCATAGTCCTTGGGCAGTGCTTCGACAGTTGATGATCCCATCACTCTCAGAAGTCATGAATCCGAGATCAGAACCAAAATCGATTAGCAAGGTCTCTAACACACTCTGGACAAGTGCACTGTTCTGAGAAACCCAGGAGCTCCAAGTTGAACCTGTAAGGAGTGAATATGCCGAGTAGACTGCATAGTAGGTCTCTGAAACCGTTGGTTCATGGTGATAGCTGAAACCACCAGCAAGAAGAGACCCCTCTGGCGCTTGAAGGCCAGCTAAGACTGTAGCAGTTTCTGTTTCTCTTAGTGCTGATGAGAATGCAATCGTGTTCTGCAAAAGACCCTGACCGGTTCCTGTCAGGAGCATTGGGGTCTCTGATGAGAACAGGAACACATCAAGTGGATAGGAATCGAAACGCAATGATGCAATGCTTGCAGGTGAAGCTCCTGTTAGATCGACCAGTTGGGACATATCTGTCTGAGTCTGGTCTATTGGAAGAACAATTCCCGTTTCAGTGGTTAGTTGCATACCAATGGTTAGAGGCACGGGGGATGAAGTGAAGACAGCTCCCGTGTACTCTGCAGTTTCGATTAGTACTTCGGTTGCGGGAGCTGTCAGAGATGGTGGACCTGTTCCTCTCAGTCTGTGAAGTATCCATGCTGAACGTCCGGTGAGAATCATGCTGATGTCCTTCTGGATGAGTATGTCAATCAGAGTCTGTGAGACCGTTGTCCCTTCCGCTGAACCAACACTTGCATCCACAATTATCGCAGGGACTCCATCTAATATCTCTGGGTTGGCAGTGACATCATTGACATCTACAACCCTACTCACTATCCCTGAACTGTTCAGGAGTTGTGACCAAGCGTTGCCTCGTTTCGCAATACCTCCACCTGACAATTCGAGCACGATGTAGGGCTTTGCATCCACCGCGACGCCGGAGTCTGCAGAGAGTGCAGTATCGTCAAGGGTTACCATGTCTAGTTGGTCGTCAATAGACCCTCCTAGGTTCGTATTGTCAGTCGGGGTCGCGATTAACATGAATGCAATGATGAGTACAATTAGTGCACGTCGCATTATGGTTGGTCCTCCCATAATTTTGTTGAAGGGTGTCCTACGGGTCGAACCATTGCGGAAAACAGGTTGGGGATTTTGCTTGAGAACTGACCTGAAAGAGTTGTAGAACAAGGGTGTGGATAATTCGATCCGACCCGGGACATTGTTGTTTGTTTCATGAAGGAGCTTTTCATAGGCCCACCCCCACAAATGCGTAGAAGACTATGAGGATGGCTAGAGCAATGAAGAGCTCAGCCATCCCTCTTCCCGGGTGTTTCTGCAGAGCAGCCCCAAGAAGCTGGACATCTCCCCCTCTCAGGGAACTGTTGAACAGCACGCACAGGGCCAAGTACCAGCTCAGGAGAACGATCGGAGCTCCCAGCAGAAGTACGACGGGTAGGAAGAGAAAGGTAAAGCCGATGAAAACTGATGCTACTGTGCTCACGTATAGTGCGGAAACGAGAACAGCAACCTTTGGTGGTCGGTCAACCTTCAGGAATAAGTTCAGCTCAGCATACGTGCTGCCACTTCCTACTCCTTCTAGATCAATGCCAAAAAGTGAGCACACACCATAACGAACTCCTGTGTTAACAAGCGCACCAGGGAAGAAAATTACTGTCGCGAATGACAGGAGAGTATTCCGAGTCCATGAGACTATAGCCCTCTTCCTTCCGGTCAATAAAAGTGCTGACCTCACTAAAGTTGCCACCACAACCACTAGCGGGGCGATCTTCACTGAGAAGATCAGGTTCGTCGCAAGCAGCGACAACACGTCAACCTGAATCACCAGACCTCCTCGGTTTTTCTTTTCTCTTCCATTTTCCAGTCCTAACTCTACTCTTGGAACAAATACAGAAAGCAATAGTGTTGGATATCGATAAGGGCTAATAGAAAATTATGTGGCTTTTCAGGATTAAATAGACCTAGCGGTCACTAAAATAGCACATCTTGTGTTCAAAACATGAAAATAAGGATTATGAGCGCTATTTTCTTCTTTCTTGTGGTCGAATGTGCACCGATGATGTATCTTTCTGGTCAATTTCAGGATGCTTGAATGAACGGGCAAGTGAGTGGATCGATGTTTCAACTTCGATACCTTGTTCGATACATACTGCCTTGAGAACTCGAAGAGCTGTCGGAGACCACCCTGTGACATCGAGTGTACCGGGTGTGACCATGGAACGAAGAATTCTCCGGAACCCCTCTCGGTGAGATTCCGCTAGTATTCGGGCGAGCACATGCATGACAACCTTTCTGTCTCCAGTTCCAGAGTATCCGCAGACAACAAGCAGCCTTTGAACAGCATCGTACGTATTCAATGCCTCTAACACCTTCAATCCAGAGAACCAGCACTCCTGATTTTCAGAAATGAGGAGCTTGTCACAGTAAGAAAGAACCCCGGGTTCCTGACGTCGGGCCAGTTCGAGAAGGACCGGCTCACGGAGAATAATGTGAAGCGACTCGTCCTTAGCCGTATCCCAGAGACTCTCAGTCAAGGTCTCTTGAAGGGATGGGGCAGAATAATCTGGTATAGACGACGTATACTTCAAGATTAACTGATTTTGCCTCATGTAACTTAGTGTTGCTCCATGCTAATAAGCTCCTAAGGTGTGTATCCTATAATGATAAGTGGGACCATCCCTACCAAGTGATGAAGATGGGAAAGCGAGCGGAAGTTACAGTCGACTGGCTGAAGAAAGGACGATGGGTTGAAGATCTCGCCATCCTTCGAAACATCATAGATGATTCTTCAGCATGGAAGGTAGAAACAGCCAAACTAGATGAGACGCTTTTTGAGAAATCGTTTGGTCTACGACCTCTATCAACTGAACCCACTACTGGAGTTGCCATCAATAGAGCCATCGGACATGAAGAAGTCACTGAGATAGTCACAACCAAAATGAGACCCCTGATTCCATATGGTTCGGATGTGAGGTCACAGGTCTCGTCACTCTTTCCTGCAAATCTAAGCCCCACTGAAATTGATACTCTCTCCTACGTCTTCTCTAGATTTGTTCAGGAAGACACTCCGAAAGATGTTGATTGGTCACTTGTTCCTGAGGGTCTCGATTCTTTATCTGCTGCGCTCTTCACGATTAACATTGTATCTCATCTTATGGGGGGTGAGAATCCTTGGTTGCTACCTCTCTGGTCGATGAAGGTTGAAGAACTTAGATTGGAGGGACTTCAGAAAATCTATGACTCACTGCTATCAGATGGAGCGGTGGATGATGTCATAGAGGACTTGGAAACGACAAAGGATTCCATCAAAGAGATACTGATTCAGAATCCCTCTATCGACAGAGCACTAGCGCCTCAAGATCCTTTGTCTGATATCATTGACAAATGGTTGAGGACTCTCATTGGAGATCGGGAGTTACCGAGACGGATAATAGGTGAGAATCGCCAGAAGATCGCCTCTGAGGTCATGGAGGAAATCAGAGTCAGAAAGGGAGCTGGTTCGGTTTCTCTTGAGGAAGCAGACCTCCAGCGGATGACACTTACACAATGGAATATCCATGCCCTTCGTCCCGATGGACCTTCTGCCACAGCACATGAATCAATGTTGAAGATGTTTCGGGGAAACCTGAACATCCTCAACTACGAACCACTTGTCACGTTGTGCCAGACTCTATCTAGCTTAGAACGGGCTGGAAGACCTGTTGCATCTGAAGTTGAAGAGGTGACTAACACTAGAATACGGATGTCCCATTATACTTTGCAGCGAATAGGACTGGTTCTCACTGAGAGATTCTTCCCAACGATGACAAAGATGGGTCTCAGGTATAGGTATGTTTTCACAGAGAAACATAAACCGATTGTGAGGAGTAAAGGACTGGTTGAACGAATGGTCCTCTCTGAATCTAGCCATGAAGGATGCACAGTTCATATTGAGCCTGAAACGAGTCAAGGTCCTTCTGAATCAATACCCTCCAATGCTCTTCAGATGACTGTCGACTCAGAACTCGTTTCAATGAGAATGGACCTCTATGACAAAAAGAACAAGACGTGGAAGCTAGAACCGTGGAAACAAGCTTCACGAAGTCCAGGAAGGACGCCCTCGTGGTTGCTACGAGAAACTCAGTATGACAAAGAAACCCCTCGCAAACCCACTGAGAGGCAAATTGACATAATAGGACCAACACTTGCATTCAGGGGGATACGGGCATCTAGGATGTGGATGATGGAAAAAATTGGCTTCAGACCACGAACAGTCAGACGTTATCTTCAGACAATGCTTGATGAGAAGATTCTACGATTGCTGTACACACCTGCACTCGAATACTGTGAATTACCTGAAGGGATGCTTGTTGTAGGTGAATTCAAAGAGCGTCGGTCTAGAGAATCATTCATCGATTGGATGACCTCACGACTTCCCTTTGTTCGTGCTTTCACAGACAAGTCCACAAACATGGTCGCTTACATTCGATTGCCACCTTACAAGACCGATGTTGTTGGGGGCATAATACGCGAGAAACTTTCTGGAGGCAGGAAGAAGGACCGAATCACAACTCAATCAATTACGGCTAGGTTGAGATCATACAAGACCTTCCACATGACTGCGTTTCAGAGAATATTCTCCGAGGACGGAATAATCGATCCCTGGGAACAATGAGGTCATATCCATTGTTCAAGTGATGACTGACGAGTCCCAAATCCTTTCCAGAGCTTGAGTATCTTTTCTACGGATGTTTCAACCGCATTTTCAGACATCATCATTCTGAGAGAACGGGTGAGTTTCGGAACAATTGGAGGATTCAACTTCAAATCAATTCCATCGGTTGACAAGTAAGAGGGCTCATCAAAGACTTCACGGGCTCGAATGAAATCCTCCCGCACCGCATGCGGAATTCCTTTGGATTTTAGAATCTCTAGAAGCCCTCCGTGTCTTTGCAGTAGTAGTGCCCCCTTACGAGGACCAATTCCCTTCATGCCCTCATGAAAATCACATCCACATAGAACTGCAAGGTCTCTTAGTCGTTCAAGATCAAGCTCCATCTGTGTCTCAAGTTCCTCCAAACTAACCCTAAGGATTCGACTGTTTGAAACTTGGAGCTGTTTAGTGACATGGGGACTTCCGAAGAGAAGGGTATCCACATCATTAGAAACCACAGTGTCAACAAGATTATCTCGACACATCGATGCAGCCATCATCTCTGCTTCAGAGGGAGCTGTGATAGCGGGAACACCAATGGCACGAGCGAGGTCCTTGATGTGTTCCGCTGCGAAGTACATTCTTACAGCGCGGCTCTTCCAAAGAGCCTCAGAGACCTCTTCATTATACGGATCCCCGCTCTTGACAAATTCCTTGTAAAGGTTGCTTGCGGTTTGGATGAGTTCTGGATTGGGCGCACGCTTTCTAGCCTCTGGAGGTCCATCAAAAATCATGACTGGTAGAATATGGGCACTGAGCGTAGTTCTGACCAGACTTAGGAAAGTTCCAACGTGAGTGAGCGGTAATCTGCCATCTGGTGACTTGGTTGTCTTCATGACTATGAGACGTCTCGTGAGATAGTTGGGAACATCAATCGCAATTGTTCCAGGGCTTATCTCTTCAAGTCCTGTCCAACGCCAAGGGACAACACTATCATTCCAGTTTTTCACACCCATCTTTGCACCCTCTCACCTCATACTCCGGATTCCCTTTGAGTCTGCTCTGACAATAATGCTTGGTGGATTTTTCGAAGCTGTACAACGTTCAGTCAGTATGCGAATCAGGCTCTCATTAGTTCGTAGTCTATCAATTCGTACAACACTATCGACAGCATGCGAGAGCACATTTCCACCAATCGGTGTGGGTTCTCCTGAAATCCAATTCTTGGACGAATAATCCGTGATTAGTGCATGAGCATTGAACTTGTTGACTGCTTTCCGAATAGTCTCAAGTGTGTGAAACAACTCTCGTTGCCGACCCTTAGTCCCAGGGGCTCCGGTCAGATTCAATGCACCAGTTAGACTATCTAGGATTATTACTGAGATGTTATCAAAACTTGAGAGCATGCTCATCATCTGCTCAATATCAGAAAGTCCCATTACTTGCCCTACAATTATACGTTGTAGAACCTCAGACGCATCGTCGGTTGAAGGACAGATGGATCTTGCTAAGGATGGACTATAGTTTGTCCCTGAATCCAAGAAAACACACTTCGCGTCTGGAACAGATCTTGCTGCTGACACAGCAACACAATGCGCCATAATGCTTAGAGGTGCTCGTTCAGGACCATGTAACAGACTGATCTGACGAGGAAGTACAATACATCCGAATGATTGTTCAAGTACTCGTGGAGTGAATCGAATCATAGATTCAGTGGGGATATCAAGTGTTTCAAGCGGCACTCTCAACAGATTCCTTAACCTCCTTTATGGTTGCGAAGTTGCGATGAAGTAGCACTTCAGATTCATAGCCTTGTTTGAGCAGCTCAACAATGAGACCTGTAACTTCCATTTCTGGCACAAGAACCATCAAACCTCCTTCTGTGGGAAAAATTGTCATTCGAACTGGCCACAATGACAGTAGGTCCTCTACTGTCTTCTCATCTCTAACAAGTCTATAATCTTTCATCATTAACCCATTCTGCTCATCGATTATTGGTATCATTTGAACAGCTTCTGAAAGAAGAGCTGGGGCAGGTCCTTTGGTTTCAATCCCATAAGTGCTAAGGAGAGTATTGACTCGATCAAACATCGACCGGTCTCTTTTGTTTGTGATAAAGAGAACATCGAGGTCCTCGAAATGAGTCAGCGAAATCGGTAATAGTGCGCGCTTTCGCATCAACTCTACCACCTTATCTCGATGGTCTGGGTCAATGTTGATGATACTGTTTGATGAATTGACTGTGAATGATGAACCGTCTCCAGTCTGTACAACTCTCTTGGAAAGATTGCTTATTGGACCTCCCAAAGATGTTGGAAGGAACTCCTGAAACTGCCCCATTAGCGATGAGGGATCACCGATGAAGGAAACGATTACAGATGTGGTAATTGCTGTAGCAATTGAAGTCACTATGCCATAAGGTAGGGCAATAACAAAAGCAACTACGACCAAATAGCCAGTTGCTGCATAAGCCACGATGTTTAGTATCATTTTTACTGGTGTCTCTTCAGTTTGGTTCTTGACGATCCTGAGAAGCCCAATTGTGACAATACCAACGATTACCAACGGGAACGGATTGCCCATCCTGAATGCAAGTACTACCGCTACCACTGAAGCTAGGAGCTCAGCACCCCCTGCGAGCGCAATAGCTCCCGCAAATACTAATCCAATCAGTTTGATGATGCTCTTTCCAAACATTAACTATGTCCTCCAATAGGTTCAGATGTTCTAGATGTCTGTGCTTGCACGATTGGGATGCCGTTTTCCATTAAGCGTAAGATTCCAATCTGTTCTTGATCATCAGGTGTATCTAGAACTCTCAATATTCGAGTCGAGTCTTCCAAAGTATTTCTGACAAGCAAAATGTCGTGGTCTGCCCATTTCTTGATGGTGCGATGGTGCACTGCTAGGTTGCCTGACTCCCTCATGGCTCGACTCTCACTAGTGATGATGACTTTGACTCCCTTCTCATCCACTATTCCTGCGAGTGTAGGAAGAGCTTCCTCGAACAGTTCTCTACCCCATAAAATTGGATCCTCTCGAGCCATGTCGAGTAATCTCGTTATTGAATCAATCACAACGAGTGAAACTCCAGCAGGAAGAGACCTCGAGAGACCTAGGATGAGGTTTCGAACCTCAGTTCTATCGTTAGCCATTGTGACAGACACATTCTGGATTGAACCACCTACAGATTCGATGCTTCGTTTTAGATATGGTATGAAACTCTGCTTTGAGTCAGTATTGATCCATTCAACCTTAGAATACCTCGACACCTCTGAGGCGATGGAGCAGGCAAGGAGAGTCTTCCCAGAACCAGCATCACCCCAAAGATGAATCAGACCGTCCAATACCAAC
>JAGXOC010000319.1 GCA_019894665.1 Candidatus Thorarchaeota archaeon | reverse complement strand
CAGAAGAGCATCACTCAGAATTCGCTCAATTGTTTCTCTAGGTAGATTCGTTTCTCTCTGCAGTTCTGTAATGGTGACCTTCTTCCTCATGGCGACAATCTCCAGGACGCTGTTTTCCTCACGAACTCTTTTTGAACCTGGACCCATTAGAAACACACCAACGACTAGCAGGGGGAATCCGGTGACAAGCAGGATCAACGAGATTGACGTGAATAAGACATCTTCCTGCATATGAGGATACGTGGTCCAGCCGAGAATCATCGCCCCCGCAAGAGCCTGCAAATTGATTGCTGCTATCACTGTCCACATGCCAGTCTCCTCAGTGGATCTTCCTGGTGACATCTTCCTATACTCCCACTCTACCAAGGGAAGCCAATACTTTTAGAGATTTGCAGTATTTGCGCCATGTCATACAACACTCAAAACGCGAACGCCACTAAGAACTGTTCATGCCGACTTAATTAGAGTGATGATTGGCATATAGACAAAATCACAAGGTTAGTCCAACTAACAATGAACGGTTGACCGCTTCACAAGATTCTAAAGATACCGCTCGAAGAGCGAGTCGTGCAATACCATGTGTCTAGCTGTCCCCGCTCTGGTTC
>JAGXOC010000318.1 GCA_019894665.1 Candidatus Thorarchaeota archaeon | reverse complement strand
AGCTCAAGCTTTACGCACATTGCCAAAGTATTTTCCACCTCAAGAGGTTTCAGAGCTCCAGTCACTATTGAGAGAAAAAGAACTGGAGAACTTAGAGTTTCATTCCCATCAGTTCCTGGAAAGATTCCTCTAGCAATTCTCATGAAAGCATTAGGGCTTGAATCCGATAGAGAGATTGTAGATGTTATCTCTGATGATGACGAACTTCGCAATGAACTGATTGTCACTATTGAACAGTCAGCACCAATCAATGCTTTCAAAGATGAGGAAGAGGGTTCAACAAGAACAAACGCTCTTGACTTCATAGGAAAACGTGTTGCAGTTGGTCAGACTAAGGAGTACAGATTAGCACGAGCTGAAAAAGTGCTTGATCGTTATCTACTCCCTCATATTGGAACTGAAGATGATACCCGTCTTCACAAGGCATACTACCTAGGCCAAATGGTAGAACGCTTGATAGAGCTAGTTCTTGGAAAGCGTACACCTGATGACAAGGACCACTATGCAAACAAGCGACTGAAATTATCAGGTGACCTGCTTATGTCCCTGTTCAGAGTCGCCCTTTATTCTCTAACTCGTGATATCAAGTATCAGCTTGAACGTACTGC
>JAGXOC010000317.1 GCA_019894665.1 Candidatus Thorarchaeota archaeon | reverse complement strand
GGTTTGATGGCTACCAGACAGATCCTCTGGACTCAGGTTCGGACGATGATGATCTTACGGATCTAGAGGAGATTGCGTACATGACAAATCCCCTTGACGACGATACGGATAATGACAATTTAGCTGATGGTGTTGAAATTACCATTGGTACTGATCCCTTAGTTGCCGACACAGATGCTGACGGCATCGATGACTTTGAGGAAACCATTGTGGGTTCAGATGGTTACATTACTGATCCTACCAAAACCGACTCCGACAGTGATGGGATAGCTGATGCTGAGGAAATAGCAAATGGTTCTGACCCAACCGATCCGTATGATCCTTCAAATTCATATGTGAATGGTCTTATCTTTGGACTAGCAATAGGCATAGGGGGAATCTTCGTAACGTTGCTTGCAGGAGCTCTAGTTATTAGAAAAACGGTCAAGTAACTAGTAGCAGCAGAAAAAGAAAGAGAAAGGGGAGCTATCATCCCCAATCTTGAATCTACATCTGTTTCTCTTGCCTTTAAGGCAAGAATTCAGGTCCGAAGATCTCACGTGCCATGACGATATTTGATTTAAGGGTTGGAAATTTCCTGAGATGTGAGCTAGCTTTGTCGCGAAGGAA
>JAGXOC010000316.1 GCA_019894665.1 Candidatus Thorarchaeota archaeon | reverse complement strand
ATCTAGTTCTTCACCGGGTGCATCCTGCGACACCCGTTGGAGGGTGGTAGTGATTCTATTGGACAAACTCAACGCTTCGCTTCGCTGTGTTGTCCAAAACTCCTTAATGCGCGGGAGCAGCTCCAGCATACCAATCATTCCAAATCGTCCCTCCCTTGGAATATAGGTGGCGGCAAAGAAAGGTCTTTTATCTGGCGTCATGATGATATTGAGAGGCCATCCTCCACTGCCCGTCATCATTTGACAGACAGTCATGTAGATATTATCTATATCAGGACGTTCTTCACGATCTACCTTAATGGAAACAAAGACTTCATTCATCAGTCTGGCTACTTCAGGGTTTTCAAATGACTCATGTGCCATTACGTGGCACCAGTGACAGGTTGAATAGCCGATAGACAAGAAAATAGGTTTGTCTTCCTGTTGAGCTTTCTCAAATGCCTCTGGTGCCCATGAATACCAATCCACCGGGTTATGCGCGTGTTGCAGCAAATAGGGAGAGAGCTCGTTTATCAGCCGATTAGGCATAAAACTCCCCACTCAACAGCGAAACTGCATTCTGGATTTTCAATCTAGTGTTACTCTCCGCTGGCTTCGACAGGGTGGCAGCAT
>JAGXOC010000315.1 GCA_019894665.1 Candidatus Thorarchaeota archaeon | reverse complement strand
ACATTCTATTCTCAAGTGTAAACTCTACATAGATCAAATAGGGCAAATTGTGTGATGTAGGTATTCCTCCAACGGATTCATACAGCCAATCCTCAGTTGTGTCAAAGGTCAAGTTGTAATACCCGCCACCAAGGTCTGTAAGGGCAATATATTGTTCAACAAGTGTTGGGCCAACTATACGAGCATTAGTCTGTGCACCTTCCAAGCCACCCACATATCCATCTGAATCCTCAGTATCATTGTAGGAAAATTGCAGGTCTATCATATCCCCTATAGGAACCATCAGATGGTACGGATTCTCATTGATTTGATTGACTTCAGGCGAAAAGACTACAAGCTCCGTAGGCACAGGAAATACCATAATCGAGGTCCCAACTTCTTGATCTTCAAATCCAGTCTTGTCAAAACTGACAATTAGATAGCACCGTATTGGCAGGGCCCAAAGATATGTGGTATTCACCTCCACCAAGTATGTACCATTACCCAAATCGAAGAACTCTGGTGATTGTGGAATCGAACTCCACAAATGGCAAGTGACGTTTGCACCAGGAATTCCCTCATCCTTCGTTATGTCCCAGTATATGAAAGTTAGATTTCCTGTCCATCCCCAACATAC
>JAGXOC010000314.1 GCA_019894665.1 Candidatus Thorarchaeota archaeon | reverse complement strand
ATTGTGGGGGGTGATGCCGGGGTTGGTTTTGATTCCAGGTACCTCTTACAAGAAAAACTAACCATTAACATTCTCTCCAATATCACAAACGGAGAAAATGGTATAAGAGATGTTGTTCTGGGTTTTTTGTAGGGGCTCTGGCATGAACCCGACGCGGCTATCGCTGCGTGTTGTATCGGGGCACGTTTTTGGTGTGTAGCATCGTCGCAAAGTGAGGCTGGAGGAATAAGCCTCCGCGCGGGTTATGCCAGCCGTTAGGATGTAATTGAGAGCCATCTAAGTAAACATAAGCATTACATTAAGTAGCCACTAAACGAGTAGGATAACGAATGGGTTATGTAATCAATTGAATTTCATCTCTACATTCAAGATGAGTAATGCTTTTAGGTGGGATAGCGAACAATGTTTGTGAATACTCCCCCATGTTCAGTTGAAGCTATTTACTTCCCCCAATATAGTCAACTGCCTTTTGTCTATGGTTATAAATGAATACAGTTATGTGATTGCCATCAAAAGGAGACTGAAATGACTCGCCAAAAAGATTCTTCTCTCACAGAAGAAACGATGCAGGTCTTTGTCCGGAATAGATTGGGTGCCATGCATCTGCACATCTACACTTC
>JAGXOC010000313.1 GCA_019894665.1 Candidatus Thorarchaeota archaeon | reverse complement strand
GCGTTGACGGCGATGGGTCACCAGGTGTCCGACCGGACCGTGGCGGCGATGCTGGCGGGTCTGGGTTTCAGCCTGCAGTCCAATGCGAAGGTCACCGAGGGCAGCCAGCACGAGGACCGGGACGCCCAGTTCCACTACCTGGCCACCCAGGTCCACCAGTACGTCGAGGCCGGCTGGCCGGTCATCTCGATCGATACAAAAAAGAAGGAATTGGTCGGGGACTTCAAGAACAACGGCCGCGAATATCAACCGGCCAAGACACCCGAGCGGGTCAATGTCCACGACTTCCCCGACAAGGAACTCGGCAAGGCCATCCCGTACGGCATCTACGACGTGTCCGCCAACACCGGCTGGGTCAGCGTCGGCACCGACCATGACACCTCCGCGTTCGCCGTGGCCACCTTGACCTCATGGTGGGACACCGTCGGGAAGATCCGCTACCCGGACGCCACCCGGCTGCTGATCACCGCCGACGGCGGCGGATCCAACGGCTCCCGGACCCGGCAGTGGAAGACCGCCCTGGCCGCCCTGGCCACCCGCACCGGCCTGACCATCACCGTCACCCACCTACCCCCGGGCACCAGCAAATGGAACAAGGTCTGTCTCTTATACACATCTGACGC
>JAGXOC010000312.1 GCA_019894665.1 Candidatus Thorarchaeota archaeon | reverse complement strand
ACTTATTCCTGATGAATTCACAGCCACTGGCACTGGGACAGGTAGTGCATATGGTGTGCTAGAGAATTTTCTCAAGGCAGCAGTGACCGTCAAGGAAGCAGAAGAGATTGCTATCAAGGCTGTTAAGGCAGGCATTTCTCGAGACATCCAATCTGGTGGCGAAATCCGAGTCATGAGTGTGACCGATAGTGGAGTCACCGAACGTATCGTTAGCTAATGCGCGTGCAACAATTGGTCTCACATTCGCTCATCTTCAGAACGCATTCTTCGTCAAGATATAGCGTAGCAGCCCTAATTGGAGCACTTGAACTTGATGAGCGACTTGTAGAACTTGATATCCAAGCTCCTCTTGATTTGTCATTGAAATCTATTCAGAATGCAACTGAAAAAGGGCATACAATGATTGCACATTCAGTGATGAGCACCCAGACAGAGAGAGTGTATGGAGAAGTACAGAAGATTCGAGAACAATTTGGAAATGATGTGACTATTATCGGAGGCGGAGCTCACGCAAGTATTCGTCCAAAGGAGCTACTTGCAAATGGATTTGATTATGTTGTTGTTGGAGAAGGAGAAGTCGTCTTTCCAGAATTACTTTGGTATTTGATGAATGGTAAAAATCT
>JAGXOC010000311.1 GCA_019894665.1 Candidatus Thorarchaeota archaeon | reverse complement strand
TACACCATTACTTGCGCAGACATTACTCTTATTTTATTTACCAGCTAGTTTAGGTATTCAAATAACAGGCTGGGAACTTGAATTTAACTTCATTCTTTTAGGAAAAGATATAACCCTTACACTTTTTAATCAGGCTATCCTTATTGGTATTATCACCTTAGGTCTTAATAGTGCAGCTTATCAAGCAGAATACTTCCGTGGAGCTATTTTATCGGTAGGAGAAGGTCAAATAACAGCCGCCGAATCACTTGGTATGACTCGTTTAAGTGGAATCTATCACGTAGTTTTACCACAAGCTCTACGTCGTGTTATCCCTTCGTGGTCTAATGAAGCAGTTTATCTTCCGAAATATACTGTGGTGGTTTATTTTATTGGAGTAAAAGAACTTTTTCGTGAGGCATTTTATATCATGACACATCCAACTATTGCAGTTGATCCACTCATCATATACATCGTTATTGCAATTATGTTTCTAATTATGATCTCCCTCATATCCAAAGGATTAGATATTCTCCACAAACGAACAGGAATTCCGGGACTGTAATTTGAACAAAAACAGACGATTTTTTTTAAAATTATAGGTTTGTCACTCTTCAAACTATATATTATTTATATGATTTAATG
>JAGXOC010000310.1 GCA_019894665.1 Candidatus Thorarchaeota archaeon | reverse complement strand
AAGACACATCACGCTCATGCCACTCCATGAGAGTTGAAGGCTCAGCTGCTGACGTATCTATGGCGTGTTCCAAGCGACCGCAGACTCTCATTACTGCTGAAACGGAATAAGCGTGTTGCTAGAGCGTGGGCTTCAAACAAAGGACACCCAGCCACGGCTTGTTCACTCACTTTAGACATCGCCTAGGCAAAGACGGATACGAAAAAGTCTTTTCAATTTTGCTAAGGCAGCTGCTGAAGCGTGGAGTAGTTAAGGGGGATGTGGTTGCTGTGGATGGAACTGCAGTCAAAGCTTACAGCCAAAGAAGCCTAGACAACAAAACAGGAAAAAGCGACCCTGAAGCTCGCATTGGAAGGGCGAGAAGAGGATTAGTACTCGGCTACAAGGTGCATATGGCATGCTGCGCAAGCAGTGAATTGCCCTTGGCATTCACGGTTGCACCATGCAACATGAACGAGAAACGTTTCATTAAACCGTTGCTGGAGAAGCTGATGGAACAGGGCGTATGCTTCGAAACCGTTTTGGCTGACGCCCAATACGACTCCTCTAAAGTTAGAGAAACGGTGAGGATGTTTGGTGCTCCGGCCGGGATTCGAACCCGGGTCGGCGACTCGAGAGGCCGCCATAC
>JAGXOC010000030.1 GCA_019894665.1 Candidatus Thorarchaeota archaeon | reverse complement strand
GTTTGCACTGTTCTCGGAGGATCACGAGCACTTTTTCTCTTGTCCTCGGAGGTTTCGGTGTTATCGGTTTCCGAACCACTGTCATTGATGTTTTCTCCATAGAACCCTCTGACAAGATTCCAATATGTGTTTACCAGGACAGATACCTGTTCAGGTGTGACCCTTGGCGCACGCTCAACCTATTTTAGCCTTACCTTGCGGGACCTAACTTCTAGGAGCATAATCAACAGGTTTTAAGAGCCCGTCATCACTTGTCTGCTTTGAGAAAACAGGAGTCGTGGGTCTTGACGAAGGAGAATCCAACCGATGAAGAGTTGGCAGAACTTGTCAAAGGCAAGACTCTAAGCGTCTACTGGTACTTACTACGCCATCAAGAACCCTTGACTGCCCGTGAAGTACAGCGTGGTGCTGAGTTATCAAGTCCATCCCTCTCAATGCATCACCTTGAACGTCTAAGGCAGTTTGGACTTGTTGAGAAAGATGTCCATGGCCAATACACAATCAAACGTGATGTTAGGATAGGTATATTGAACCAATTCATGGGAAAGGGTCGGATAATGGTTCCCCGTTTCCTGTTCTATGCCACATTCTACACATCTCTTACCGCAGCACTTGGTTCTTTATTGTTGTGGCTAACTACTGACTGGTACTCAATGGTTCTTCTAGTGTTGCTTGTATCTGCCTGTGTCGTACTATGGTACGAGGCACTGAAAGTCTGGAGAGAACAACCGTTCCCGGAGGCTGAAAGGGATTGAAACCCAAAATGACTGTCAAGAACAGAATTACGAGTTTGATTGAAGCGAGAAAAGGACTTGCAATTATCCTATTACTGGTGCTATCGATTACACTACCAGTGATGAGTTTCTCCCTTGATAATACTCAGCTATTGGAATCAGCACCAATTCAATACTTACCATCTGCAGAGACCCCAGAACTCAATCTAAGCTACACATCTCGTACTACCTTGATTGATACTCCAGTAAAATCCGGTGATACTATTTCTGGAGACCATGTCACAATAAAAGCAGAATGGACTCCTTCACTTGTCAACCGATCGAAGCTTGAGATTCATGCTCCTGCAATACCCGCCACACTAGTAGTCGAAGAAAATCAAACTACACTTCTGGTTGATACCCGAGCTCTTGGCAACAACGCCACGTGTAGCATCACCTCAACTGCGTGGCTTACAAATGGGTCGATTTGGACAATCGAGTTCACTGGTGTATACATAGGCAATTACTTCGTGCCAAAGATAACAGTGCTCACACCGAACGGAGGAGAGGACTGGACTACCTTGCACAATATTACATGGGCCGCATCAGACGTGAATGCTGATGCTAACCTCTTATTCGATGTTCTATATTCATCAGATTCAGGGCAATCCTTTGAAACACTAGTGTCTTCTACTAATCTTACTTGGTTCGAATGGGACTGTACCGACCTGTATCGGTCTGAAACATATCTGGTGCGTGTACGGGTCACTGATGGTATCTACTATAATTCAGACAATTCTGATAGCTCATTCACTGCTGGAGGAATGGTCACTACATCTACCACTTCAACAACTACAGGTCCTACAACTACAACACCTGGAATTGAACCTCGGATCATTGCCTTTGTAGCAATCCTGCTTATCTCAAGTGGAGTAATGGCCCTAGTTGTTTACTACGCTGCAAAGAAATGGTTCTAATCTTGAATCTTATCAAGTAGAGGTTGCGTGTTGACAACATGTTTGTCAAGACCCAGTTCAGTCGGGTCGAGTCCCATTGCTAAACCAAGTAACTGAGTGTAATAAAGAACTGGAATCTGATACTTCTTCTCACCGAGTTCTTTGTTCAATTGTTCTTGGGACTCTTCATATTGCAGGTGACAGAATGAACAAACATCAACAATACAATCGACTCCAGCTTCAATCAGGTTGTCTAGTTTCTCTTTAGCGATATCAACACTTACTGTAACCTGAGAGCCCCGGACACCGCCTCCTGCACCACAACACAAGTTCTTGTCTTTATACTTTGCACTCTCAGCCCCGGTTGCCTCCACTAGTTCATCAAGAAACGTGTGTTTCTGTGTTTGTTCCCAAGGTCGGTTCTTGCTTGGCTTTAGTAGATGACAACCATAGTGAACACCTACTTTGATTCCCTTAATTGGTCGAGTAACTCTCTCTCGTATATAATCAGGACCCAACTCGCTGATGACTTCAATGACATGTTTAGCCTCAACTTTGCCATCAAACTTGAGCCCCATCCCTTTGAAGACTTTCTTAACTTCCTTTAACCGGTCTGGGTGCTCATGGATTACAGCCAGTGCATCTTTGAACGTGCCATAACATCCATTGCAACCAGTTATGAGATCATGACCTGACATCTCCGCAAGTGCTAGGTTTCTTGATGCAAGAGCTAGCCATGTTGGTTCATCGAAGGAACGGATGACCCCAGGTGCAGGACAACAACTTGCTCCTTCAAGATCTTCAAGTTGAACGCCTAGCTTGGGGAGTACTTTCCGAATACTAGCTTCCAGATTCGGGAACCGATTTGGCATCACGCAACCGAGAAAGAAAGAGTAAGTCTGTGCTTCAGTCAACTCAATTTCCCTCCATCTTCTCGCCCTCAATGAGGTCCTTGAATCCAGTCCTCTTCATGATCTCTTGGACTTGGTCGAGTGCCTTCCTATTCGAGTGGGTTGTAGGAGGGAGCTCCTCAAGTCCTAGGTCCTTTCGCATCTCTCGATTTGCATCATCTATTGGAACTGCGTGACCAGTGGAGAGAAGTTTCTGAGAAGCCTTCCTGTGTTCAGGCAGCATGAATCCATGGTCTACTGCCATGTTTCTCATGATGATTATCGCATCAGTGACTTTGATTTGTCTAGGGCACCTCTCTAGACAAGTGTAGCAGGTTGCACAAAGCCAGAGGTCATGGCTTGATAGTACTTCATCCTTAAGGCCAAGTAGTGCTTTTCGCATGAGTTCACGGGTCCTGAAGGCTGTCCGTCTTCCACTTGGACAGACACTGGAACAGGTCCCACATTGAATGCAAGTTCGAATTCTGTCCGCCCCAGCTTTTACGATTTCGTCAACGAACTCTGGGTCGATGTCTTTGCTGTCAATGGTTTCCCGAGAGATACTATCAGTCATACTCATACCTCGGCGGTCCTTGATTCGGTCGCATTATATGCGGAATACAAGGATTAAGTTATTGTGGGTTTGCATGTAGACTATTTTGTTGAAACGCAATCAAATTCATAGCCACGATTTGGGCAAAACGTCACCAATATCCCCGCCCTTGAGTGAATGAACTTTACGACCTTTCGGCAATGTATTTTAGCATGAATTCTACCACCTCTTTACTGTCGGTGTTAATCTTGACCAGTACAGAGGAAAAATCTGCAATCATTATTGATACCCCGGACGATTCATTCGTTCAGATGATCAAGAAGACAGGCGGCCCAAACATTCAGAACTGCTATCAATGTGGTACCTGTAGTGGGAGTTGTCCTGCCGGAGCCCGAACTAACTATCTTGTCCGAGGGATAATTCGAAAGGCACTCCTCGGTCTGAAGGAACAATGCATCTCATCCCCTGAACTATGGTACTGCACTACATGCTATACCTGTACAGATAGATGCCCTCAAGATGTGATGCCTACAGACGTCATTAAAGCCATCAGGAACGTTGCCGTTGCGGAGGGTTACATGTTAGTCCCGCATCAGAAGACGGCATTGAAAGTCCTTGAGGCTGGGCATGCAGTACCTCTTGACAGCGAGAATTGGCAAAATCTGCGAGAGAAGGTGGGCCTCGAACGAGTTCCTCCTAATGCTAGTAGGTATCCAGAAGCGATTGAAGAAATTAGGAAAATTGCAAAGAAGACTGGTTTTGACAAACTCATTGAAGAGAAGGAAGAGAAGGAGGAATAATCATGGCAAAGAAGTCATTCTATCATTTTCTTGGTTGCATAATTCCTCATAGATATCCAAGTATCGAGAGTGCTGCGAAACTAGTTTTCAAAGACCTAGGCGTCGGTCTCCTTGACATGGAAGGTGCATCATGCTGTCCTGCACCTGGTGTGTTTGGTTCTTTTGACCGAGTAACTTGGGCAACTATCGCTGCTCGAAACCTGACCATTGCTGAGGCTGGTGGCCATCCCATCACAACTGGATGCAATGGTTGCTTTGCTAGTCTCTGGGATGCTAACCACGAGATGAAACATGATGATGAGCTCAGGGATGCAGTGAATGAGAACCTGGCTGAGATTGACCGGGAGTTCAAGGGATCTATAGAGGTCTGGCATTATGTTGATGCTCTCTATTCCCAAATTGGTCTGGAAAAAATACGAGAGCATATCACTCGTCCATTGAAAGGAGTTCGAATGGCTCTTCATCCTGGATGCCATTGGATGCGACCGAAGCAGATCAAGAAGAAAGATGACTCGGAACGACCCCACATATTCAGAGATATATGTGAAACATCCGGCGCTGAGTATGTTCCCTACAAGGATGAGTTGATTTGTTGTGGAGCTGGTGGTGCAGTTAGAACAGCTGATGTGAAACTCGCTCTGGAATTCACAAAACAAAAGTTTGACAGCCTCCTTGAAGCAGGAGGGGCGGACATCATCGTCACACCATGTCCATTCTGTGAACTCCAGCTTGACATGGGCCAAGTCGAGATTCAGAAGCATTTCGAAGCAGAATATCATTTTGATGTCCTGCATGTGATGGAGTTGCTCGCATTATCTTTCGGTCATGAACCTGAGGAGTTTGGACTCGCAACTCACTTACAGTATATGCAACGGAAGAACCAGCCAAACTGGGAGCGGCTCGGTATAGAAGCAAAAACATAATGTGTCCATTACATGTCTTCCATGATGTGGACCATGTTCTCTCTACCTTCCCTGAATCGCCGGATCAGTTTCCTTTCTTCTAGTGATGTCAGGATTGTACTAGCAAGCGATTGTGACATGTCAAGTTCTTCATAGATCTCCCTTTGAGGACAAGACCCACCTCTCTTTGACAGAAATGACAGAATGTCCTCCTCCTGCTTTGAGAGTCGGATAGGTGTAATAACTGTCCTTGTCTTGAACAGCTTGATGATTGTAGGAATGCGTTCTACAAAGAGGACTGCTACAGCTCCAACTATAAGAAACAGAAGACCAAACGGGATAAGTTGGGTAAGGCTTACTTCAGCTGGGGTAGACTGCATAATTGCCGAAGGAATTTCATATTTCACAATGTATGCCACTTCTTGACCGGGTAGTAATTGTTCACTGAACCAGACAAAGACTGAACTTTGTCCGTCTGTGTAATTTGAAGAAGGGCTTGGGAACAAGGGAGCTGATACATCTGTCTGTAGGACAGCGTGAGCCGGAAGGATTGCAGTAAATGTTAGATTCTGAACCTCATTTAATGGTCTGATGTAGTATATCAAATGACTAAGGTACATTGTTTGATCTTCATTTAGTCCAATTTGTTCCTGCAGACACAGAGTTGTTAAGTTAAGGAAAAGTGTGAATGACGAACCAGCAGACATGGCTGTGATTGGATTTATCCTGACAACCATGTAATTGCTCTCAGGAATGATTGTTGTTCCTACAGCAGTCCCATTCAGAGAAGCGCTAGCAACATTGAGACTTCTTACATCGATTCTGACATCAAAGAAATCATTTGCTGTTGTCCCAACATTCCAGACTTCAGATTGAACAATTAGTGATGTACTACATTCAGTCTCTAGTGTGGCTTTGATGTCCATGTTTGTCATCACTATATTCTGATTGCCTACAGGCTGTCCATTGACTTGAACGATTGAACTTGTAGAAAATGAAACTACAAGTATGAATACCGTTGCGATCAATGCGTGCTTGTAAGTGACCATCTGGACCGTATCTCCTATACTCGCCTACTCTATGAATACTTCGGTTTTTCAGAAAGAGTGGTGGAGGGAGTTTCCTCCCTCCTAATGTATTCGGCGACGTTTAATCGCTAGACCGATACCTGCAATCAAGACGACTGCTGTACCAATCACGACATAGGACTCGATAGGAAGGTTAAGCAGACCAGTTGGTGGCGTGAATGGTGATGCACCTTCAATAAGTTTCAATGAGGGATCGTGAAGGATTGAACCTCCATCAAAGTTGGGATAGGCAAAGAATAGAAGTAATCCGTTGCCATCGGTCCAATATGACGCGTCTACGTCAACTGCTTCTTGAGAACCGTTCAGGCTGTGACTTACGACTGCCTTGGCAAGCCAGCGATAGAAACCACGGGTTTCATCAGTTGTAGCCTCGATGAATGATATCTCTTGGACATCATCTTCAAAACCATCATCATCCTCGTCGTTATCTTCGAACTCTTCTCCGAGTTGTTCCATCACATCTTCAGAGTCGTGGTCATCATCTCCAGAGTCTTCGTGCAATCTGAAGTGGTGATCTACTTCATCGTCAGAAGCCACATCCTCACGAAGGTAATTCAAAACCGCTACACTCGATGTTTCTGAGGTGAAGGGGAAACTCCCTATCGCGATGTCAACCTTGAGCTCGACACCACCGTCTACTGTGTAATTAGCTTTGACTTCTTCATCAATTTTCACAGTTCCATTGTAATCGTTCATGTAGATGTGGGCATAGAACTGCAGAGTCAATCCAGCATATCGAGTGAAGTTGATGTCTGAATCATCTGCAAGAATAACAGGGTCCTCAGGACTTTCATCATCATATCCGGGCATCCATTCCTTGAACCAATCATCTTCCCAGTCATCACTGAGACCACCCTTTGTGTATGAGGCGTAAACCTCTGTGCTCTGACCAAGTTCATTGGTGATTGCGCCAGTCTGAAGACTCCACTCAAAAGCATCAAGTGGTACAAAATCAAGGGTTTCTTCTGGTTGATACACGCCATCGCCGTTACTGTCCTCGAACTCAACAATCATCATGTAGTTGACCATGAATCTTGCCAGGCTTCCATTGTCGTCAGCAGTGTACCAGTATTGATACGACGGTAATTTTGGATTCAACATTACAGTCATGATATCGGTCTGGATCCATACTCTTCCGTCAGAGTCACGATGTTCCTCAGGCTCATTCTTCTCATCATCTTCGACTCCGTCGTCATCACTGGGCGTGAATGCGTTTACAGCGACAACGGATGAAACGAGTAGGAAAAGCATGGAAAAAAGCAACGCTTTTCCGAGTAGATTTGATCTCTTCAAGTAATAATTCACCGAACAAGCATTCTTTTTTTCTATATATAATGACCATTGAGTACCCTACAAAACATCAAGCTGAAAAGGCGCTCAAAACACTTCTTTTGTATAATAACCTTCTATGACACTTCGAAATGGTTCACTATAATTATTGACCTGAGTTTCCTTCTCCAAAGAATTGGTTGAACATCAGCAATTAGCTTGAATGGATCTTCGCTGGTGGTGAAAAATCAACGACCTCGATTTTGCTGAGGTCATCAACACGCTGCACGTCCCCCCGGTACTTTATTCGTGTGAGGTAAGCTCGAGTATAGAGCCTAGTTGCCTTCATAATTGGTGGACGTTGCCTGTGTAATATTAAGTGCATGTATTAGAAATTGTTAACTCTCAAGGTTGGCGCCAATTGTTGTAAGTCACGACACTTATTTCCGCTATTGTCCGATGGGAAACATTTTATCGGGTGTTTTAGAGTCGAAACAGTATCTCTTCGGAGTGACGGAATAATGGCAGAGCCAATATCGAAGCCAGTTGTCATAATCGGAGCTGGTATCTCAGGAATGCGTGCCGCACTTGACCTCGCAGAGATGGGCGCCAAGGTGTTCCTTGTTGAGAAACAACCCTCAATTGGAGGTCATATGTCTCAACTGGATAAGACCTTCCCCACACTCGATTGTAGTATGTGTATTCAAGGACCATGGATGGTCGATTGTTCGCGTCATCCGAATATTGAGATTTTAGCCCACTCAGAAGTGACTGATGTTACTGGTAAGCAGGGCGACTTCTCAGTTAAGGTACTGAAACGGACACGTCGCGTAGATGCCGAGAAGTGCACTGGCTGTGGGGATTGTCAGAGAGTTTGCCCAATAGAAGTGCCGAATGAGTATGATCTTGGGCTCAAGATGAGAAAGGCAGCCTACATTCCTTTTCCACAAGCAGTTCCAAACATCGCCACCATTGACAAGGAGAATTGTATTGAGTGTATGGTCTGTGTTAAGACATGCAAGGCTGAAGCTATCATCTTTGACATTGCCAATGAAACTATGCTGATCAACGCTGGTTCTATCATTGTGGCAACTGGGTATGAGCTTCTTGATCCCGTCACAGTACCGGAATATGGCTATGGTCGCTTCTCGAATGTTGTGACTGCACTAGAGTATGAACGCATGGTGTCTGCCAGTGGTCCTACTAATGGTGTTGTCATGCGGCCCTCTGACGGTCGTGAACCTCACCGGATAGCCTTCATCCAATGTGTGGGTTCGAGAGACGTCAATCACTGTTCTTATTGTTCAAAGATATGCTGTACCTACGCAACAAAGGAGGCCATCATCACTAAGGAACATACCCCTGAGGTTCATATTGACATCTTGTACAATGACATGCGAGCGTTTGGAAAGGGTTTTGAGGAATTCCTCGTCAGAGGTGAAACCGAGTACGATATACACTATGTGAAGGGAATCCCGAGTGAGATTCAAGAGGAATATGTAACGAAGGACCTCATAGTTCGTCATAGCGATGCAAAGGGTCACAGTGTCCTCGTTGACAAGTACGACTTGGTAGTTCTCTGTCTTGCTATGGTGCCCTCTTCAGACACAAAGATATTCGATCAACTAGGCATCAAGACTGATGAGTCCGGATTTGTGCAACCCGATATGAAATCCCTCATGATCTCCGAAACCGGGGTGCCGGGAGTTCACATGTGTGGAGCTGTCCATATGCCCAAGGATATTCCAGACTCCGTCGCTCAAGGTAGTGCTGCTGCCGCTCTTGCAGTATTAGACATCTCGATTCCGCAAAGTGAGGAGACTGAAGCCCTCACAGAGGAAGACCTTGTACTAATCGCTGCTGAGCCACGTGTAGGTGTTATCATCTGTTCATGTGGAATTAACATTGCTGGAACTGTAGATGTAGCAGAGGTTACTCAGTATGCAAGCGAGCTTCCTAATGTTGTCTATTCGGAGAATCTTCTCTATTCATGTTCGTCAGATGCTCAGGTTGTCATCAAGGACGCCATCAAAGAACACAATCTCAACCGATTAGTTGTAGCTTCATGCACTCCTAGAACTCATGAGCCGTTATTCAGAGCGACAATCGAAGAGGCAGGATTAAACAAGTACCTGTTCGAACTCGCTAACATTCGAGAGCATTGTTCTTGGGTTCATCAGGCAGACAAGGATGAAGCAACGTCAAAAGCTATGGACCTTGTACGCATGTCAGTAGCCAGAGCAAGACTTTTGGAAGCACAGGAAGAGGCCGTGACCCAGATAGATCCCTCTGTCCTCGTTATTGGTGCTGGAGTGGCTGGGATGGCTGCAGCAGAGTTGATAGCTCAGAAGGGTTTCAATGTCTATCTTGTAGAGAAACAGGACAAGGTTGGTGGGTTCCTAAATGAGCTGACCATCGTCAATTCCGATAACAGACCTGCTTCAGAAGTAGTGACTGATTATGAGAGCAAAATAACTGGGAAAGATAACATCCAGCTTATGCTGAACTCTGAGGTCGTTGAGGCAAAGGGCTCGATTGGTGAATTTGAGGTAGTCATCAAGACTGGGAAAAAGAAACAAGACCTAACTGTCGGTATCGTGATTGTTGCCACTGGGGCTGTCGCTCTAGAGGAGACAGGTCTCTTCGGCCTGAATAAACTACCAGAAGTAATGACAGAGGTGGAGTTCAGCAGTCGAATTGCCAGTGGTGAAGATATTGAAGATGGAGAGACCTTTGCAGTCATTCATTGTGCAGGTTCTCGTGAGGACGCATCTCTTGAAGGATCCCGTACTTGGTGTTCCGGTATCTGTTGCCAGGTGGCTCTAGAACATTCCCTTGAGTTGATTGAGAAGTATCCTAACTCACGGGTGTTCCATTTCTACCGTGACCTACGAGTTTTCTATGATGGAGAGGACACATATCGAGAGGCTCGCAAGAAAGGCATCGTGTTCGTAAGGTTCGATAAGGACTCACCACCTGAGGTCAAGAAAGGTGGAGGTAAAGCCCTGAGTATCAAAGTAATGGACCAGGTACTGGGAGCTGAGTTGACCATTGATGTTGACCACACTGTGCTTGCCACAGCTATGGTGCCTCGATCGAACAAACAGATTTCGGAACTGTTCAAAGTGCCGTTGAACCTATCTGGCTTTTTCATGGAGGCTCATCCTAAACTTCGACCCGTGGACTTTCAGACTGATGGTGTGTTTGTAGCTGGTACGGCCACCGCTCCCAAGAGCATCGGCGAATCCATTAATGAAGGTCAGGCTGCTGCCTCGAGAGCACTTATCCCGCTCATCAGGGGAATCCGAAAGGCAGAGGCCATTGTGTCTGTTGTGGACCCTGAAATCTGTGTGGGCTGTGGAACATGTGAGATAAACTGTGCCTATAATGCCATTGAGGTGGTTCCCGGTGATGGGAGCCATGATTATGCTGTAACAAACCCTGTATTGTGTCAAGGCTGTGGAAAGTGTGGTGCCGGCTGTCCCGCTGGGGCCATCACTATGAAGCACTTCACTGATGATCAGATTATCTCCCAGATTCGTACAGCATTAGAGAATATGCCTGCGAATGACTCTAGAATTCTGACGATACTCTGCAACTGGTGCTCATATGCTGGCGCAGACAGTGCTGGCGTATCCCGCTACCAACAACCCCCGAATGTGAGAGACATTCGAGTGATGTGTACAGGGAGAGTGAGTGTACAACACATCTTGGAGGCGTTCAGACTTGGTGCTGACATGGTTTGGATATCTGGATGTCACATCGGAGATTGTCATTACGTTGATGGCAACATTTCATTTGAACGTAGATTTGCCATCGCAAAGAAGATCATTGAGAAGGCTGGACTTGAACCCGACCGACTCCAATTCACACACATCAGTGCCAGTGAAGGGTCGATCTGGGCGGATACAGTAAAGAAGTTCGCAGATATCGCGGACAAGCTTGGACCAAGTCCGTTGAGACCAAGGAGGCGCTAAGATGACAGAGTCTTGGGGAAATTTCAAATCATTTGAAGGGAAGAAATTCAAAGCAATGGACGCTGAGTTCACAAATGAGGTTTCCAAACTGATTGGAGGAAAAGACCTCACTGCCTGTTTTCAATGCGCCAAGTGCAGTGCTGGATGTCCAGTTTCTGACAAGGTGAACATCCAAATTCACGAGGTCATGCGTATGATGCTCTTTGGACTGAAGGAGGTTCTTGAGACCGACATGGTCTGGTTATGCTCGACATGTTATACGTGTCAGGAGCGTTGTCCTCAGGGTATCGATATCACAGACATCCTGTTTGGTCTGAAGAATATGGCTTTCAAGAAGGGAATTACTCCTGCTGGTTATATTGGAGCGCGAAAGTCACTATACGACACAGGAAGACTCTACGAGCCTACAGACTGGGAGCGCGATGATCTCGAGCTTAATCCGGTTCCTGAATTCAACATCGAGGACACAAAGAAATTGCTGGACAAAATGAAGCTCATGAAGCTGGAGGAGGATGAGTAAGATGACTCAGAGCTACGAAGTTTTCCTTGGATGCGCAATACCAAGCAGGTTCAACAACTACGAGTCATCTATGCGCGCTGTTGCAAAGGAGCTTGGTATCAAGCTGATTGATTTTGACGGAGCATCATGCTGTGGGACTGTAGTTCTCAAATCTATTGACGAGAGCAGCTGGCTCTCAATGTCAGGTCGTAACATTGCACTGGCTGAGCAGAGAGGACACGATATAGTCACTCCCTGTAACGGTTGCTTTGGCTCCCTGAAAGACACTGATCATGTGCTACATGACGATGAAACCTACAGAAAGAAGGTCAACGCAGCCCTCAAGCCGTTGGGCTTAGAGTACACAGGGAAAGCAAAGATTCGTCACTTTGTTGAAGTCCTCTATGACTTGAAGGATGAGATAGAGACGAAGATAGTCAAACGTCTAGATGGTCTTAGGGTTGCATTCCACCCTGGTTGTCACCTTATCCGTCCATCCAAGGTGGCTGGATTTGATGACCCTGAACTACCTCGAAAGGTCGATGAGTTGATTGAGCTGACTGGAGCGACGAGTGTTCATTGGGACATGAAACTTCGTTGTTGTGGCTCGCCCCTTCTCATTGCAAGCGAAGATGTTGCTTTGAAGATACTACAGGAGAAGATGATTTCAGCAAATGGTGCCGGAGCAAACTGTGTTGTGACAAATTGCCCAGCATGTCACACCCAGTTCGATATCCAACAGTTAGGACTCAAGGATGATGATGGGAATTCTTTAGAGTTACCTGCGTTATTCGTCACACAGATCTTGGGTGCTGCTATGGGACTTGATCTTGAACCACTAGGATTCGAACTGAACAGAGTCTCCTTAGATCCAATCAATGACATTCTAGGTCTTTAGCGGCCCTGCGCACTATTCCATCTTACTGTCGCCGTAGAATAGCTGTCCTAGTCTATTCATGGCGTCCCTGACGCATTCTCTCTTGCCACTGACCTGAAGATGCCGCTCACCATCCAGTGAGATATTCACCATACAATCCTCTGCAATCTCGGAAACTATCTCTACAGGGATGTCCTCAGGTAGTTTAATGCGGAAGAATCCGACTTGTTTATCCCTTGGTATGTCTGAGATGTGTACCTCTGGTTCTGGTGCGTACTCCTTCCTCTTCCCTTTGACTGCCTCATCGAATCGTTTTTCCCAGGAGTTTCTATATTCGACGCCTTCCTTCTCCTCCGCCCAGACCATGAGTGTATCTCGAAGACGTTGAATTTGGAGCTCCATTTCCATTTGAAGTCGGTTGTCATCCTCACCTTGGCCTCCGGACCTTATCTCGCTCTCAAAAGAACGAAGATACTCCAAGCTCATCTTTGAGTTCCTGAGGTCTCCAAAGGTCAGATCAGGGATGAACACATCTTTCTCTTTCAGAGCTCCCAGTAAGTCATTCAGGACCATCCAACCAGCCAGAAGACCATCCATTGAGACCATTGTCTCACTCCCTCAACATTTCCTCAGTCTGGTCGAGGATGCTCTGTTCTCGCCACCAGCGAAGATCACGTGCTCCAGTGGGACAGATTGCGCAGCATGCACCACACCCCTCACAGCGCATCTCATCAGTGACACTCTTCTTCACACCAGGTTCGATTTCAATCATTGAAACTGCATCATAAGGACAGATCTCTGAGTAATGACAGAGGTCGCATCCCACACAAAGATCTTGGTCAACTTCAGCTGTAAGCAGCTCAATTTCCACAGTGCCTAAGTTCAATGGTATACACGCCTCATTTGCCGCCCCACGAGCTTGATTGACAGAGTCTCCGATGTTCTTTGCGTAAGTTACGCCGAGGAACACTCCCGGGACTGTGGTCTCAACAGGTTTGTACTTCATGTGCATCTCTGCGAGAAATCCGTCCTGACCACGAGTGATACCCATCGCCTTTACAAACTCGTCAACATCATGTGGTGCCTCAAGCCCTAGGGCTAACACTACAAGCTCTGACTTAATCTTGAAGGTTTCTTGTGAAAGTGTGTCGTAGACGGTGACGATGGCTGAGTCACCATCAGGGTCATTCTCAACAGTCACCGGTTGCTCACGGTTCCACTTAAGGTAGGCAACTCCGTTCTGCCTGTTCTCACGCCACATCTCCTCCATACCCTTGGCAAATGGACGGATATGTTCTTTGTAAGCTGAAAATATCTTGATGTCAGGGAACATCTCTTTTAGCTCGTGCTGCATCGCAATTGTAGCTGAACAGCACACCCTTGAGCAGTATCTGTTTCCTTCTCCAGGATTCTGTCTTGAACCAACACAATGAATGAAAACTGGATTCTTTGGTGGTTTTTTGATATCTCCATTCCTCAGTCTTCGTTCGAGTTCAAGGGTTGATATCACTCCAGGTACTTCTCCCCATCCGTACTCACTCTGTTTTGGTTCATAGACATCTAATCCAACAGTAACTACCATAGACCCAATTCGATGAACAGTCCTTTCACCGGTTTCGGTGTTCTCCAGAGAAATATCATAGTTCCCGTATGACCCGTCTCGTTCAACAACTTTCGAGTTCAGAAGGACCTGTATATGCTTGCTCTTCCCAACCTTGGCGACAAGGTCATCCACAATGTCCTGTGCTGATTCCATAGCTGGGAAGACGTGATAGAGTTCGTTCAGTCTACCACCTAGCTTGTCCTGTTTCTCTACGAGAATCACATCAAACCCTTTTCGTGCAATGTCAAGGGCTGCAGTCATTCCCGAAACACCACCGCCAACAATCATTGAAACTGGTGTGACTTCGACCCTCTTCAGAGGGACCTCTTCGTTGTTGATTGCCTTTGCTACGGCGCTTCGTATCATATCCTGTGCTTTCTCTTGCCGTACCTCAGGATCATCGTTCACATGCACCAAGGCAAGATGTTCTCGCAGACCCACTGGTCCTACCAGGTAGTATCCTGAGAGACCTGCAGCCTCTAGTGCACTCCTGAAGGTTGACTCATGCTGTAATGGAGAGCAGGACCCAACTACGACACGGTTGAGTTTGTGTTCCTTTATTGCATCAGTAACAAGCTGCTGACCAGGGTCGCTGCACATGAAGATATAGTCAGTTGAATATGCAACATTTGGAAGGTCTTTCGCCCAATCAGCAAGACCTGGTGAGCTTATTTCGTTTCCAATGATTCCGCCGCAATGGCAGATGAAAACACCCACACGAGGCTCATCACCAAGTTCTGCTGGAGGAATCTCGGGAACAGGTTCAGGGGTAGGAACAGGTAGTATAGAATGAGCCGCCATTGCTGCACCCTTGCCCTCATTCACAGAATCCGTTCCATCTCTCGGGCCATGAGCACAACCTGCTACGAAAATACCAGCTCGATTTGTTTCGAGAGCAGATGCATTTGGATGTTTTTCCTTGACCCATCCTGCATCATCAATATCAATGTTGAGAATCTTGGCGAGCTCTGCAGCTCCTTCACTTGGTCTGAAACTGGCATTGAGCACAACCATCGAGATCTTGTCAATCTCGATTATCTCTCCGGTCTCAGTGTTCTCCATCTTCACAAATAGATCATGAGTGTCAGGATCTTCTTGAATCTCTGAAACCCTTCCTCGTAAGAAATCGATGTCCTTATTCTTTTGCGAGTCCCAGAGGAATTCTTCGAGAGCTTTTCCTGCAGTTCGCATGTCCATGTATGTGTAAATAATCTCACAATGGTCCTTGGGATAGTGCATCCTTGTTACTTGTGCAAGCTTGAGCCCAAATGAACAACAGACCCTATTGCAGTGTTCACTATATCCACTGATGTTCTCTCTCACGTCTCGGCTTCCGACACAGTTCACAAACAGAATCTTCTCAGGCTCTTTTCCATCAGAGGGTCGTACCATGTGTGAATCTGTGGGTCCCGTTGGATGACTCTGTCTATCATATTCCATTGTTGTGACGACGTTCGGGAATACACCGTAGCCATACTCGCTATAATCCAGAGGTCTGTATTCTTCGAACCCAGTGGCCATTATTATCGAACCGACATTGAGTTCGTAGACTTTGTCTTCATCATCGTACATGATACAGTCCTGTGGACAAACCGAAGCACAGGTTCCACAACCAATGCACGAGTCCTTGTCGATTGTTGCAATCAGCGGGACCTGTTGTGGGAAGTTCATGTAGATGGCCTTACGAAGGGAGAGACCTTTATCGTATTCATTCGGTACTTCCACTGGGCATGAACGGATACATAGCTGACATCCAGTACAGGTGTCAGCATTGACATAGCGAGCCTTTTTCCGAACCGTGACAGTGAAATCGCCCTCTTTTCCGGTCACCTTCTCCACAGTTGAGAGTGGATGGACACTGATGTTAGGGTGCTTACCAACAAATGATGTAAGTGGGGTCATAACACAGGCTGAACATTCCAGAGCTGGAAATATCTTGTAGATGGCTACATAATTTCCACCGATGTTCACGGACCTCTCGATCAAGTGGGCATGATGACCGCCGTTAGCTAGTCCTAGTGAGGCGTTGATTCCCGCCATGCCGCCTCCAATGACAAGGACATCTGTAGGCTTGGTCTTTGTTTCCGGTTTTTTAGCTGACTCGCTGACCATGGGGACATTCTCCAAGGCACCGTAGTGACATCAGCACCAGCGGGACGGGCGATATAATCTTTCTGACAGGGGCTTCACAGTGTTAACTTGATTGTTTGGAACACGTGTTCTAATAAAACTTGAAAGACATGCAGACCAGAGAAGAATAAACGAAAGAACAAAGAAACAAAGAGGGGCTATTGCCCCTCCTATAATTGCTATCCTTCTGGCTTTGATTGTCTTAGTCTGACGTAGACAAATGTTATTGCAGAGAATACAATAGCTAGCAGGTATAGTATGATTGGAATCCAAAGAGGTTCCAGCATGAATAATCTGGTGATATCTCTCCCATATCCACCAAATTGACTAGGCAGATAGATCCATGTTATGGCTGTGATGTAGCCTAGAAAGACACCCCACCTTATCTCTCTCCTCACTTTGAATGCAAACATGTAGGTAAATACGAACATGAACGCAAAGCCAGTAGAAAACATGACCCAGATACCTGTTACAGCCTGTGAGAGAGTAGTAACAGCCACTATGAATGCATGAATTCCTACAAAGCTCTCTAGAAACACAATCCATCCCTTATTGATATGGACAACAGTGTATGCAAGAGAGATTTGGGTGAAGAGCAAGAACATGTAAAAGAATCCGCTTAGCAATTGAGGATCATATGCCATTGGATGGAACCAGAAAGTGTAGACAATTGCCCAAGCGACAATATATGCATGATTCCTTCTGAAGAATCCAGAAACACGAGCAGTCATTGGCTTGCCCATCTTCTTCCCCAAGAAGAGCCCTCTGCTTGGATTCTCTATAATCAGGATAATGACCAGCATCACAATGACTGAACCCTGACTGGTCCAGATTGGTGTGTCCTGTGCAAGTCCATCAAACCAGATGTGTGTCTGGACTAAGTGTAAAAATATGAAAGCCACGTTGATTATAATGGCCGCCCAGTTATACCTTGTAAGTCCTGTTGTTGGTTTAGCACGAAGCTGAGTCAGGTTCTTTTGAGCCCAATATATCGCACCCCATATTGAGAACTGATGAGCAAGATAGAAAGTCCATACAATGAACATCGTCATGAATTCTCGCGTAGGAAGCTTCCAAAAGTACCATTCAGCTCCTGCGTCAGGCAGGAGTGTTGCTAGTACAGGATCAAGTAATGGTCCAATTGCCCAAATTAGCAGTGTAAAAGCCACTGTGAAAAGAAGACCACTCATCCATGCATAATATGCTCGTCGTGAACTATTCACACCAGATTGCTCATTTTCAGATTCAACAGTCATAGTCATTCCTCTCGCTCCAATTAGTTCACTTAATCCTGAATTATGTTTTTTAAATCCCGTGGTTTGTTACAGCTCTACCTTATGCTTGGAGGATTATCCTTTGCAATCCTCACAAATCACATATGCATCAAGACGTTGTCCGACAGGTTTTATTTTAATAGCTGAAACAATACGATTCCATTGACTTTGTATTGCTTCTGATTCGTAATCCGATATCTTTCCACACTTTTGGCATATTACATTGACATGAACGGAAACGTTAGAATCATATCTTGTAACTCGATTATCGAAATTAATCTCATGAACCAATTCCAATTTCTTTAGTAAATCCAAAGTATGATAGACTGTAGTCATGCTAATAGTTGGGTGTTGCTTGGATATCTTTTTGAAAATGATTTCTGCAGTTGGATGTTCTTTGTTTGAAAGGACTGCTTCACATATGGCTATGCGCTGAGGTGTGACCTTGTGGCCATTCTTGCGTAGCATTGTGATGACTTGTTCCGTATTCATTGCGTTATCAGTCTCTGGAGTTGGGTTTCAAATCGAAATCTGTGGACCTTTAATTCCTTTCTGTGTGTGGTAATACTTAAATTATACTGATTAGTAATCTGTAATCATTACAAATTAGAATCAATTATAATTGAGGCGAGAGGAAATGACTGACTCTAAGAAGAAAAAAACTGAAGAAAAACTCACAACTGCTTCAGGAATTCCTGTTGCAGACAATCAAAACTCGATTACAGCTGGCCCACGTGGTCCCTTATTGGTACAAGATTTTCATCTATTTGAGAAGTTGGCTCACTTCCATAGGGAACGTATTCCTGAGCGGGTTGTTCATGCAAAGGGAGCAGGAGCTTTTGGAACCTTCACAGTGATACATGACATTACTAAATATACCAAAGCAAAACTGTTCTCCAAGGTTGGAAAGAAGACCGATGTCCTTGCTCGTTTCTCAACTGTTGCAGGTGAACGAGGCTCAGCGGATACCGTACGTGATGTACGAGGTTTTGCTCTAAAGTTCTATACTGAAGAAGGAAACTGGGACATGACTGGGAATAACACTCCTGTGTTCTTTGTTCGAGACCCCTTGAAGTTCAGTGACTTTATTCATACGCAGAAACGTGAACCACAGACAAACCTTCGGAGCCAAACGATGTGGTGGGACTTCTGGTCACTCTGCCCTGAGTCCCTTCATCAGGTTACCATTCTGTTCTCTGATCGAGGGACACCAAAGGGCTTTGCACACGTGAATGGCTATGGAAGTCACACTTACAGTTTCATTAATGCAAAAGATGAACGGTTCTGGGTGAAATTCCATTTCAAGACTCAGCAAGGCATACAGAATTTCAGTGCTGAAGAAGCTGCCCGTTTGACTGCAGAAGATCCCGATTGGGCAACTCGGGATTTATTCGAACGAATTGAGCGAGGAGATTTTCCAAAGTGGAGCTTCAAGATCCAAATAATGCCTGAGGAAGAAGCTGAATCATATCGTTGGAATCCTTTTGACTTGACGAAGGTCTGGCCGCATGCAGACTATCCACTAATTGATGTTGGAGTGCTTGAACTAAACAAAAACCCATCGAACTACTTTGCTGATATAGAACAAGCTGCCTTTGCACCATCGGATGTTGTGCCAGGTATCTCGTTCTCACCAGATAAGATGCTTCAAGCTAGAATTTTCTCATATGCAGACGCTCATCGATACAGACTGGGTGTCAACTATCAGCTACTACCAGTGAATAAACCACGACATGCACCGGCACACAACTATCAACGTGATGGTTTCATGAGATTTGATGGTAATGTGGGTGCAGCTGTTAACTACGAGCCTAATAGCTTTGGTGGACCCGCTGAAAACCCCGCTTTTCGAGAACCTCCATTGAAGATATCAGGTGATGCAGACCGATACAATCAGCCCCGTGTAGATGATGACTTCATTCAACCTGGTAATCTGTTCAGATTGATGTCAAAAGAAGAGCAAGCAAGACTCATCGAGAACATTGTAGGCACTCTGAAGAATGTACCTGAGTTTATCCAGAAAAGAATGCTAGAACACTTCCACAAGGCTGATTCAGATTACGGGAAGGGTATTCAGAAAGGACTAGGTTTGTAAGTTCTAAACGAAAGAGGGGGATTTTCCCCTTCTTTCCTTTTGTTTTGTCCTGACTGGAAAGATATAACTCAGGTTTTGATTATCCCTGAGGTGGTGTCAACATGTCCAAAGATAAGATACTGGGAATGCTTCAAACTCTTGGAGAACGTTTCGAGGACCCGAAAATCCAGCGTAGGTTCAAGGAATACAACAAAACGCTTCTGTTCATCTTTCCTGATATCGATGCTAAGATGTACATGAAGATTGGAGATGCTAAGCTTCTCGAGGTAGCAGAGGGTGATACTGAAGCAGAACTACAAGTAACGATGGACACCACAGTGTTCTTTGCGATCATTGAGAAGACAGAGAGTCCAATGGCCGCATATTCTGCTGGCAAGCTTAAAACAAAGGGCGAGGTTCCTGACCTACTGAAGTTACAGAAACTACTCCTCTGATTTGGGTTCCTGATCCACAACCTTTGACACAAGCTCACGCATACGAACCATCTGACTCCTTACACGTTCAGCTCCTTCCTTGGTCAAAACAGCAAAAGTTGTAGGTTTGAGATTAACGAATCGCTTTGATATTCGAATCAAGCCTAACTCTTCCAGCTTCCTTAGATGACTCGATAGATTACCTGAGGTCAACCCAAGTTTCTTCTGAAGAACTGGAAAAGTGGCATTCTGTGTGAAATAGAGGTAAACCAGAATAGAGAGT
Organism: Candidatus Thorarchaeota archaeon; assembly: GCA_019894665.1. Classification (GTDB taxonomy): domain Archaea; phylum Asgardarchaeota; class Thorarchaeia; order Thorarchaeales; family Thorarchaeaceae; genus SMTZ1-45. The sequence continues at coordinate 2,451 of JAGXOC010000030.1, read as the reverse complement.
CGTGTGGGGACCATGGTCTCACGGTCTTCTTCCATGAGTCCTACCAATGCTGATAGGAGGTTCCCATCCAGACCCAAAACTATCCCTGCCCTTTACTCGCAAGAAGAAGTCGTTCTGCAGTGACGAGCATATAGATTCCAATAACATAGATTCCACCCATATCTACCACTATTAGAAAGATATACGCAATACTGAGAAACATCATCATTGGAATTATACTGAGAAAGACAGCTATTGCAAAATAGAGATGTTCGCGACTATAGAATTCAACACCACCATCCCTTCTTCCTCCAATATAGTTAGAGAGAAACCCAACACCCATGAGGCATTGTAAGCCTGGTGCAAATAAATCACCCAAGTCGGATGAAAATGTATACACTGAGAGAACGACAATGGAAATTGCTAGAATCCCCCAAACTAGAAAGGTAGCTTTTCCGCCACCCTCTGTTGTGGCTTCTTGAGGATACGAGCTTGTAATAGGCAAAATCAGTCTAAATGCAACAATCCAGGAGAACAAAAGACTCATTCCAACGAATCCGAGATTTACTAGGAGTGGATTTCCAGGTCCAAGAATATCTTGTAAAGACATGAAGATCAATGTGGCAAATGAAACACCACCCGCAATTATGAGATAGACTAGTCCAGCGACTCTACGTGCAATAACTTGTGGATACTTGTCAACTAGGTCCGTGAGCAAAAGGAGCTGTCTTGCTTTCTCCACCATATCTTCGTTCGCTTCAACATCTTCTGGGTTCATGCGTTCACCTCAGTATTAAACAACAAATTCACTTTCAAATACAACCATTATAAATCTACTAGAAAAAAAAAAGGAGTCCCAAAGGGGACTCCTAGCGGTAACCGAACCTCTCGAAGAGATAGATTCCTAATGCAACAAGTAGGACCCCGACAACTGATACAATTGCGAGATCAAACCAGATTACCGGTGTGGTAATTGGTGCTCCTCTAAGGAACAGCGTTGTCACTGCATCAGTGATGTACTTGCTAGGCATGAACTTAGCAATGATTTCGGTTGCTCCGCCCAAAGGCATGAATGTTCCAAAGAACATCTGTGGCATGATGAATATGAAACTCACACCTGTCGAAACTTCTGCAGACTTGGAGATAGACGCGGCAATCAGACCGAAACCAACTGCGACCAACGAGAATGCTAAGGCGATGACAAAGGTGAACGCAATTCCTGCTGGTCCAGTTGCAGGTCTATAGCCTATCACGAACGATGATGCTAGAACAAGTGCTACTTGAATAACTGCAATTATCATATAGGTAAGAGTCTGACTAATCATGTAGTCTGCTGATGAAACTGGAGTCGTTCTCAGTCTCTTCAAGAGTCCTTCATCTCGCTCATATGTCATTGATGTTGCTACTATCATAGTCAGGAAAATTGCAGCAAATGCAAAGATTCCAGGAGCCATGAAGTCCCATTGAGTAAAAGTGCTTGACTCAACTAACGCAGGACTTCCAATCTCAATAGGTAGACCAATTGCCATCGCATCGCTTCCGAAGATAGTCTTCATCAGAACCTCCTGCACAAGAGGAGGAACAGCTGACACTGCCATCAACGACCCACTATCAACGTAGAGGCCTATCGTAGTGTTTGTCCAAGCACTAGGATCAACGGGGGATTCATAATACGATGCAACACTATCACCAAATCCTTCAGGAATAATAATGAATGCATCAAGATTGCCTTGGAGAAGTGCCGATTGTCCAGTGGCATTGTCATCATAGTCATAGACGACAAAGACATCTGACTCAGTGAGATTATCAACAAAAGCAGAAGTCCACTCAGCTTGAGAGCTTGTGACGTCGAGATTGAGAAGTCCCACATCAAAACTTGTAGTGGTTCCTCCTCCAATTCCACCAAACGCAAGTCCAAACACCATCGTTAGCATGACTGGGAACAGTATTAGAAGAAAAAGAACCGCTGGTTCCCTATGTGTCTTTTTCAGGTCCTTCTTCATTAAAGCTATTATTCGTCGTAGATTCATCTCTACACAACCTCCCTCAGTTTCTTGCCAGTGAGTTTCAGGAAGACTTCTTCCAGATTCTTAGCCTGGTGCGTTTCCATCAAATCCGCCGGAGAACCAAGTGCAATCAGCTTACCTTCGTCAAGGATTGCAACTCTGTCGCAGAGGAATGAAGCTTCTTCCATGTAATGAGTGGTCAGTATGACTGTCTTACCTTTCCCTGTTAGTTCGCGGATGAACTCCCACACCGCTCGACGGGATTTGGGATCCATCGCAACAGTGGGCTCATCTAGTAGAGCTATCTTTGGGTCATTGATTAATGCCATAAGCATACTGACCTTTCGAATCATTCCACCGCTGTAATCTTTAGCACGCCTGCCAATGTGATCCTCCATACCAATCTTCTCGACCATTATCTTGACTCGTTCCTTGAGGATATCTTTTGGCACGAGATGCATGTTTC
>JAGXOC010000309.1 GCA_019894665.1 Candidatus Thorarchaeota archaeon | reverse complement strand
GCGAAAAAATATAACCTTGGAGAATGTGGATGCAGGAAATTGAAAAATTAAAAGTCCTTCAGAGTGAGAGGGAAGCACTCAAATTACGGACGAAGGGAAAAGAGACCGAGAAGAAGGCTGAAAATCATACCGAGACGGTCTGCCCGGAGTGTGGAGGCAGGCAGCTTGTTCACGATTACGAACGGGCGGAACTGGTCTGCCAGGGTTGCGGCCTTGTAATTGATGATGACTTCATTGACCGAGGTCCTGAGTGGCGTGCATTCGACCATGACCAGCGCATGAAGCGCTCACGTGTCGGGGCTCCCATGACGTTTACTATCCACGACAAAGGGCTCTCAACGATGATTGACTGGCGCAACCGTGACTCGTATGGCAGGGCAATCTCATCGAAAAACCGTGCACAGCTCTACCGGCTCCGCAAATGGCAGCGCCGTATCCGGGTCAGTAATGCAACCGAGCGCAACCTTGCATTCGCCCTTTCAGAACTTGATCGTATGGCATCTGCACTCGGACTCCCGAGAAACGTGCGTGAAACTGCTGCTGTTGTCTACCGTGATGCAGTTGACAAGAACCTGATCCGCGGGAGGAGTATTGAGGGTGTTGCAGCAGCGGCACTCTATGCAGCCTGCCGCC
>JAGXOC010000308.1 GCA_019894665.1 Candidatus Thorarchaeota archaeon | reverse complement strand
CAATAGGGATTCTGACAGATAACGGCGACCTTTTTTGTGGTGATTTATTTTCCAATGTGAAAAAACCAGAACCAAATTCTGTAGTAGATGATTTAGATGAATTAAATGAGAGTATTGCCAGAGTCAAAGATTTGCAGATAGAAATGATATATCCTGGTCATGGACAGCCCTTTAGAATGAATGAATTCGAATAGAACATTTCTGATTATCTAGGTTCTATAACTCCCTATTTTCTCACTTGCTGTTTATGAAAGTAGGAATGGTGCGGAGGGCGAGATTTGAACTCGCGAACTTCAAGAAATTTCTGTTCTATTCACAGTCATGTACTGTGATATTGTAAACAAACCGAATTGGTAGATTCAACGGTAGATCACTGATTTTGATAATATGGTAAGGATATGTCATAACCGTGAGAAGACCGCAGTCCTCACCAGGATGTATTTCGTCAACGTAGACTTTGTAGTATGCAATTGTCATAGTGATTCTTGTGATATTTGTCAAATATCCAGATGAACCGCGTTCACCTTGAAATACTGCAATGAGTATCTCTGACGTGAAGTTGACAGCTGGCACCTCTGGAATAGGGATATGTCCGCTATACAGATCTAGCCATAGATTCTCCCATGTTACTGC
>JAGXOC010000307.1 GCA_019894665.1 Candidatus Thorarchaeota archaeon | reverse complement strand
CATTTGTAATCGCAGATTCAATTTTTCTCCGATTCCTAACAACTCCACTGTTTTGCATCAGCTTCTCAATTTTCTTTTCATCATACTTCTCAATTTTCTTTGCATCAAAATTGTCAAAAGCTCGCCTATAATTTTCCCGTTTCCTCAGAATCGTGATCCAACTTAACCCTGCCTGAAATCCTTCAAGCAAAAGGAACTCAAATAGCATCCTGTCATCATGAACAGGAACTCCCCACTCTTCGTCATGATATTTTAAATAAAGTGGATTGTCCAGAGGAGCCCAACCACAACGTTTTTTCTCTACCATTTTCTCTACCAAAAATGATGATTTATCTTTTAGAATATAAACAATCTCTAATTAGAATATCCGCAATTTTTTCACTTCGAGGATTCTGACATTTTATCAAGTCGAACAAATCTCATCCTCGGCGCTATCTCTCTTCTGTTATGATTGAAAGAAGATTATGTTATACGTCTAAATTCTCAATAACGGTTGCAACTCCTTGTCCACCACCAACACAGGCATTGGCGACCCCATACTTTGCTTTTTTATCTTTGAGAATTCTTGCCAGTGTCCCGGTTAACCTGATCATAGTTGAACCCAGAGGGTGCCCGATGGCAATTGATCCACC
>JAGXOC010000306.1 GCA_019894665.1 Candidatus Thorarchaeota archaeon | reverse complement strand
ATCCATGACCTTGCAAATCTTGAGACCGTACATCTCTGCAAGAGCACCACCAGATACTGTAAAATCTTGGCTGAAGATGAACACCTTCCGACCATCGATAGTTCCGTAACCCGTGATAACACCATCACCAAGAGGCTTGTTCTTCTCCATTCCAAAGGCAGATTCACGATGAACAACGAACTCGTCTATCTCGACAAAAGAACCAGGGTCTAAGAGCTTCTCAATACGCTCACGAGCGGTATATTTGCCAGCTTCATGCTGGCGCTTGATTCGCGCTTCACCTCCAGCTTCAAGTGCTTTCTCTCTCATCTTAGCAAGCTTATCGAACGATTCCTTTGGCATAGTGAGGTCCTCACGTTACTACACGTGGATAGTGCTCGTAGTTTTGAATGTTCTGTTATCTTAATATCACAATCACAAACTACGTGTCGTTTCCATCAGTTTCGAAAATACGAGTTGAAAAGTAAGGAATATTCAGGATTTCACAGTCAGTGTTCGAAACAAGAATACTATATTCTGAGATGAAGGTTTCAAGGTCATCGTCAGCAAAGTGAGTAAGAATAGTAGTTCTGGGTTGAATCATATTTATTGCATCGACTATTGGAAGAAGTGAGGCGTTGAGAGATCCCAATCC
>JAGXOC010000305.1 GCA_019894665.1 Candidatus Thorarchaeota archaeon | reverse complement strand
CTCACCTAGCGGGTAACGTCTATCGATAACAGGTACGACCTTGCCGGCTTCAAGAAGATCTACCAAAAAAGTCAAATCTTTTTGGATTGTTCCTGCAGGCACGACGTTACCCATTTTCTTACTTCCGGTCATTGAAATCAATGGTCCTAGGAACACAGCTTGGAAAAGTCCAGCCATGGAACCTCCGGCCCAGACATAAATCCCCTTAGGACTTAATGCACGCTTGTAATCGAAAATCGAACGATATCCCGCAGTAGCAAGAATCAGGTCATAACGCTGCCCATCTTTGGTGAAATCTTCTCGAGTATAGTCAATGACTTGATCTGCACCAATCGAGCGCACCATGTCCAAATTCTTCGTGCTGCATACACCAGTCACTTCAGCCCCAAACGATTTGGCAATCTGCACCGCAAACGTACCGATACCACCAGATGCACCATTAATCAGAACTTTTTGCCCGTGTTGAATCTGTCCTTTATCGCGAAGACCCTGCAAGGCGACGACGGCCGCTTGAGGTACGGCCGCTGCTTCCTCGAATGTCATATTCGCCGGTTTCAACACTAATGCATTTTCAGGAACAGATACATACTCAGCAAAAGCGCCAAAACCACACGCGCCTATGTCTCCGAATACCTC
>JAGXOC010000304.1 GCA_019894665.1 Candidatus Thorarchaeota archaeon | reverse complement strand
ATCTGTGACGACTGTAACACTCCTCTGATTGTGAATCATGCAAAGATTAAGGAGATCCTTGAAGAACGGGGGAAAACCACAGAACTGGAGGAACGTGTCAAGTACCTTGAGGCACAACTGGAGGCCCATCAAGCAATGCTCCAGGTGGCAATTGCTACCAACAAAGAAGAGATGAAACGGCTCGAGGAGTTCTTAAAACGGTTAGAAACTGATTAGAGGACCTTGATTTGTAGGTCAGAATCAAGAGTTTTGAGCAGTGGAACACCAGAATACAGAGAGGATAGGCGGTTTTTCCTGTTTCTGAGGCCATTTAGAGGGGTACTTTTAATAGTGAGAGTACGTAATAATAAGTAATTACTCAATGATGAGTAATACAAAGAGCCGACCTCGAGTCGGACGAAAAAGGAGAACAAGATAATGGATCCGAATAAACGGAACGCGATTGTCGTCATATGTCTTCTTGCTGTTGGTGTGATGGCTTTTGACTTTATCAAGAATGATAGACTCTTCTTTGGTCTCTTCGATGGAGATGAAGATGAAGTTGTCATTCAAGAGAGTTCATTCAAGTTCAGCGGTGTCAGAGAGGATGCGACGGCAACCGCAGTAACAAGCGCCACTTCTCGGGTATGGTATGACG
>JAGXOC010000303.1 GCA_019894665.1 Candidatus Thorarchaeota archaeon | reverse complement strand
GAAGATAGTTGGTTTTGGAAGAGATGGAACTTACATTTTTACCACCGTTTTTTTCAATTATTTCTTTAAGCTCATCTCTTGAATAATTTTCAAATGTACCTGAAATTACAAAGATGAGTCCTTCCAGTTTTGAAGATCTCATTTTTTTTTCATCTTCACTTAATTCAAATTTTAAACCATATTTTTTAAGTCTGTTTATTATTATTGTACCAAGCATAAGTTTAATAAGTCTGCACCGTGCTATACACTTGTTGGAGGGTTTGTGGGCAACAAACCTTTCCATGTAAAGCATAGGCGAGTGTGTGGGCTAGTTTTTCGTTACATGCCCTCAATTACGAAACTCCCCCCTCCTACCACGATTTCCCGCACTCTCGCCACCTTTTCCCATTCATTATTCTTCTCTTACGTTCACTCTATACACAAAAAAACTCATTAGAAAGATTTCTCAATACATTGCTGTCGAATTTCAAACGGAGGGGACAAACAGAAATGAGAACAATCCAACGAAAACGTTGGTTGTCATTTGGTGTCTTTTTGATTATTTTTGCCATTGCGAATACGTATGCTTTTGGAGTTGTCATGCAAATTGCTGCCAATCATGGTGGTTGGCCATGGTGGCCACCTGTTGAACCAGAATTAGAT
>JAGXOC010000302.1 GCA_019894665.1 Candidatus Thorarchaeota archaeon | reverse complement strand
TTTAGGACTGCCCTCATCGCGGGGACCGTTAACAGATATGGATGCGGTCACTGCGCGGATAGCAGAATTGGCCGATATTTACGGACTCCAAGTTGAGCCCGATGCATATATTTGGCAGCTTTCGGTTGGTCAGCAGCAAAGGGTAGAGATCATCAAGATGCTCTATCGTGAGGCTGACATTTTGATTCTGGACGAACCAACTTCAGTCTTGACTCCACACGAAGTTGATGATCTCTTCGTCACACTGAAGGAATTCGTGAAGGCTGGAAAGACAATCATACTCATTACTCATAAACTGCGAGAGACAATGGCCCTATGCGATAGGATCTGTGTACTGCGTGATGGAGATCTTGTTGGTCTAGTTAATCGAGACGATACTTCTCCAGAACAACTTGCTCAAATGATGGTCGGGCGACCCGTAGTCTTTACAACCGAAAAAGAACCAAAAGCTCCAGGTGATGTTGTCCTCTCGGTTGAAGATATTCATGTACAAGACAATAGAAATTTTGAGAAAGTGAGGGGAATCAATTTCGAAGTAAGGGCAGGTGAAATTTTCGGAATTGCAGGTGTGCAAGGTAATGGCCAAACTGAGCTCGTAGAGGCATTAACTGGACTTCGTAAGACTGTCTCTGGAAAGGTCATGAT
>JAGXOC010000301.1 GCA_019894665.1 Candidatus Thorarchaeota archaeon | reverse complement strand
CATTCCATTTGTTGGTTGAAGTTCACGTTCATGATTCCACCACAAACAAGATTGAGTTTCAATGGAAAAGTGTGTGGCTCTGGTCCAGAGAGTAGCCCCAATTTTGTTCTGCTCAATGAGAAATGAGTGGCCTTGGTCCAAAGAGTAGCCCCGATTTTGTTCCACTTCATTTCGTCACCAAAATGATGCTTTGCAACATCTAACTGATGCTCTCTACCCTACACCTCGGACCGACACCTCGACGATGTATTCTTGAGATTGCTCAACAGTGATGGGCCGTTTCAACCTGTCCAGATTGATCCTCAGCAGATTCGAGTCTGCATCATAGTCAAACCCAGTCAGGGGGTGTCGTTTCTGTTCCCAGAGCGAGGCTCTCGCCTCCTTCCTTTCGTAGGACTGTTGTCGGTATGAGTCGGGAGTTTCCTCAGCACTCAACTCGAAAGTTGACTACCGTCAGTTGCGCTTTTGCTCCAAGGCCACTAAAGTTACTGAAAGATTAGTGATAAAAAGTTGGTTAATGGGAAGTTATGCTTCTTCAGAACGCTTCTTCCAGAGTTGGGGATATCTGCCCCGAATCATAAGGACTCGTTCACTATTTGCGATAATTCCGCTCTTAGCCTTGGCAATACGCTCACTGCTCTCAGTG
>JAGXOC010000300.1 GCA_019894665.1 Candidatus Thorarchaeota archaeon | reverse complement strand
CAACGTAATCATGTCATTGTTCACCGAGACGGTTTCTGCACTAGAAAAACAAAACGTGGATCTGCTTAAAGGTCTAACCAGAAGAACCCAGGACAGTAAACGGCTTTCTTTAGTTACTAAACGCCTTCTCCGAAGCATCATCCTGTTCCCGCAGCCATCCCCGACCGAAGAAATCACTTTGATCGATTGCGTTGATTACCTGCAGATTCTACACATAACCGCCGAAGTAACTGAAGACCTAAAGAAAATCGCCGAGAACATCAATCAGCTAATAGATCACAAATTGCCTGCGTCGCTAATGAAGCTTCTAGTCGAAACGAGCACAGGCATCAAAAAGTTGTATGACGATTCTATCCAAGCACTTCTAGGCAAAGACATTCCTCTTGCAAACAACATCTTGGACACATCCTTTAATCTCGCAAATCTGTGGAGCCTCTGCCTAAAAGCAAACGAAAAATCAGAACTCTCCAGTTTGACGTTAGCAAATGTCCGCCTAGTAATCGGCAGCCTAGAACAAATACAGCAGCACACGCACGAAATCGCTAACATCTCAATCGACCGCGCCGAAGCTGCTGACGCAAGATCATCCACGCCCGACCCGTCCTCAAAAACAAAGCAGTCAATCTTCGGAAAAAAATTGGGAAATATGCG